>CANQMI010000018.1 GCA_947624905.1 uncultured Clostridia bacterium | reverse complement strand
GTCTTTAGACGTTGCTAGTAAAGGAGCCCTATGGGCGAAAAGGAAAAACCCCCAGCTATGCTGGGGGATAATTATTTTTATATAATAGGAAAAAACATATAATTTTACCAATAAAAACTATTGAAAATAAGTAAAAAAGGTGCTATCATTTAGTATAGTAAAAATTAGGTGGTGTCTATGCAAGAAGGGGATATATCAGGAGAAAAAAAGTTAATAGATAAATTACGAAATGAACAAAAACTTTCTTTTGATGAATATTTATTTTTAATACAAAACAGAGAAAAATGTCAAGAATATTTATTCAAAAATTCAAGTGAAGTTCGAGATAAAGTTTATGGAAAAGATATATATATTAGAGGATTAATTGAATTTTCAAATTATTGCAGGAATGATTGCCTATATTGTGGAATACGAAGAAGCAATAACTTAGCAGAAAGATATAGGTTAAATCAAGAAGATATATTAGAGTGTGCTGATCAGGGATATAACCTTGGATTTCGTACTTTTGTTCTACAAAGTGGGGAAGATCGGATACTATACAGACGAACTTCTTGAAAACATAGTAAAGTCAATAAAAGAAAAACATCCAGACTGTGCTATAACACTTTCGATTGGTGAAAGAAGCTTTGAAAGCTATAGGAGGCTTAGAAAAGCAGGAGCTGATCGATATCTTTTACGTCATGAAACTGCCAATAAATCTCACTATGAAAAACTTCATCCAAAAGAAATGAGTTTTGATAATAGAATTCGTTGTTTAGAAAATCTAAAAGAGCTTGGATTTCAAGTAGGTGCAGGTTTTATGGTAGGATCCCCATTTCAAACAGATCAAGACTTAGCAAATGAGCTATTATTCTTGAAGAAAATAAATCCACAGATGTGCGGAATAGGACCTTTTATTTCACATCAAAATACACCATTTAAAGATAAAAAATCAGGAACAGCTGAATTAACATTATTTATGTTAGGACTTATAAGATTAACTTTGCCAAATGTACTTTTACCAGCAACAACAGCCCTTGGGACAATTGATCCTTACGGCAGAGAAAAAGGAATAAAGGCTGGAGCAAATGTACTTATGCCAAATCTTTCACCGAGTCAAGTAAGAAAAAAATATATGCTTTATGATAATAAAATTTGTACAGGTGATGAGGCTGCACAATGTATAGACTGTTTAAGAAAAAGAGTTAATTCAATTGGGTATAATATTGTTATATCAAGAGGAGATTATAAAAATTTTTTCAAGGAAGGATGATGAAAAATGATCAAATATGATCCAAAATCTTTAAAAGCAGAGGAATTTATTAACGACCAGGAAATAATTGAAACACTAAAATATGCAGATGAAAATAAAAACAATTTAAAACTTGTTGATGAAATTATAGAAAAAGCAAAAAAGCGTAAAGGATTAAATCACAGAGAGGCAAGTGTTTTGTTAGCATGTGAAGACAAAGAAAAAATCAAAGAAATCTATGATCTAGCAGAACAGATAAAAAAGGATTTTTATGGGAATAGAATAGTTATGTTTGCACCATTATATCTTTCTAATTACTGTGTTAATGGTTGCTTATATTGTCCATATCACTCAAAGAATAAAAACATACCACGTAAAAAACTTACACAAGAGGAAGTAAGAAATGAAGTTATAGCACTTCAAGATATGGGACATAAACGTCTTGCTATTGAAGCAGGGGAAGATCCTGTAAATAATCCAATTGAATACATTCTTGACTGTATAAAAACTATCTATTCTGTCAAGCATAAAAATGGTGCTATTCGTAGGGTAAATGTAAATATTGCAGCGACTACAGTAGAAAACTACAGAAAATTGAAAGAAGCAGGAATAGGAACATATATATTGTTTCAAGAAACATACCATCAAGAGAGTTATGAATATCTTCATCCAACAGGACCAAAGCACAACTATGCTTATCATACAGAGGCCATGGATAGAGCCATGGAAGGTGGTATAGATGATGTTGGTATTGGTGTACTTTTCGGACTTGATAAATACCGCTATGAATTTGCAGGACTTTTAATGCACGCTGAACATTTAGAGGCAGTTCATGGAGTAGGACCTCATACTATAAGTTTACCTCGTGTAAAAAGAGCAAATGACATAGACCCAACTGATTTCGATAATTCTCTAAGTGATGAGATGTTTTGTAAAATTGCAGCTTGTATAAGAATAGCAGTACCATATACTGGTATGATTATATCAACTCGTGAAACACCTGAAATTCGTGAGAAAATCATACGCTTAGGTGTAAGTCAAATAAGTGGAGGCTCTCGTACTTCTGTTGGTGGATACTGTGAAGAAGAAAGACCACATGACACAGAACAATTTGATGTTTCTGACAATAGAACTCTTGATGAAGTCGTAAACTGGCTTATGAGGGCAGGATACATTCCATCTTTTTGTACAGCATGCTACAGAGAAGGAAGAACAGGCGATAGATTTATGAGCCTTTGCAAATCAGGACAAATACAAAACTGTTGCCACCCAAATGCTCTTATGACTCTTGAAGAATTTTTAATGGATTACGCATCTCCAGAGACTAAAGAGATTGGAGAGAAACTAATAGAAAAAGAAATCGACAATATAGGAAAAGAAGAAGTCAAGGATATTGTTAGAGATAGACTTGAAAGAATAAAACAAGGAGAAAGAGATTTTAGATTCTAATTCAAGTAAGAAGGAGAAAGTTATGGGATTAAATGATACGCCAGTCGGAGAAAGACTTCACATAGGTTTTTTCGGTTGTAGGAATGTGGGAAAAAGTAGTTTGGTTAATGCTGTAACAAATCAGGATTTATCAGTTGTAAGTGAAATTAAAGGCACAACAACTGATCCTGTCAAAAAATCTATGGAATTATTACCACTTGGACCTGTTGTAATTATCGATACTCCTGGAATTGATGATGAGGGAACTCTTGGAGAGAAAAGAGTAGAAAAGGCTAAAAAAATCTCAAGGAGTTGTGATATTGCTATACTTGTAACTACTGCTGATAGAAAATTAAATTTAGTAGAAAAGGAATTAATTTCAATATTTGAGGAGAGGAATATACCATATATTATCGTCAAAAATAAAATGGACATTCTTCAAGATATACCAAATAACACTGAAAAAGTTATTTATACAAGTGCTATTTTGAAAAAAGGCATAGAAGAATTAAAAAATGCAATAGGACATCTTGATGGTATAACACAAAATGATCTACATTTTGTTTCAGATCTAGTAAAACCTAATGATTTTGTAGTTCTCGTAACACCTATTGATAGTGCTGCACCAAAGGGTAGAATGATTATGCCACAACAATTGGCAATAAGAGATATAATAGATTCAAATGCTATTGCTATTGTTCTAAAAGAAACTGAACTTGAAGAAACTTTAAAATCTCTCACAAAAAAACCATCACTTGTTATAACAGATTCACAAGTATTTGAAAAAGTCAATAAAATTGTTCCTGAATATATACCTTTAACATCTTTTTCTATCCTCATGGCGAGATATAAAGGATTTCTTGATATCGCGATAGATGGAGTTAAAAATATTGACACCTTGAAAGATGGTGATAAAGTTTTGATTAGTGAAGGATGCACACATCATAGGCAATGTGATGATATAGGAACTGTTAAATTGCCTAAATGGCTTGAAAAATACACAGGGAAAACACTAGATTTAGAATGGAGTAGTGGAACTGGATTTCCTGATGATTCAAGCAAATATGCTTTAGTTATCCATTGTGGAGGATGTATGTTAAATGCAAACGAAATGATTTTTAGAATGAATTTAGCAAAAAATCAAGGCGTTCCTTTCACAAACTACGGAATTGCTATTGCATATATGAAAGGAATTTTAGAAAGAAGCATTAAACCTATTCTTGATTTAAAATAAAATATATTTAAAATCAGAATAATATTTATTCTTTTCAAGAGTTTTATCATCTGCCGTCTACAAATTTATTATAAAAACCCTTGAAATAATTGAAACAATAAAATATAATATGTATGTAAATTATATAAAAAGGAATGATAACATAATGAAAATAGGTATAGTAGGACTCCCAAATGTAGGAAAAAGTACAATGTTTAATGCAATCACAAATGCTGGAGCAGAATGTGCTAATTACCCTTTTTGTACAATAGAGCCAAATGTAGGAATGGTTACTGTCCCAGATGAGAGAATTGATAATCTCGCAAAAATATATGAACCAGATAAAACAACCTATGCAGTTATAGAGTTTGTGGATATCGCAGGACTTGTCAAGGGAGCAAGCAAGGGTGAAGGACTAGGAAATAAATTTTTATCTCATATTCGTGAAGTAGATAGTATTTGTGAAGTTGTAAGATGCTTTGAAGATTCTAATGTAGTTCACGTTGATGGAAGTATCTCACCAAAAAGAGATATAGAAACAATTAACTTAGAATTAATATTTGCAGATCTTGAAACAATTGAAAAAAGATTAGAAAAAGCTAAAAAAATGCTCAAGGCAGATAAAAAATATGAATTTGAAATACAAGTATTAGAAAAAACAAAAAAGACTTTAGAAGAGGGAAAATCTGCAAGAACTATCAACTTTACTGATGAAGAAAGAGAAATAATAAAAGATACATATTTACTTACAACTAAGCCAATAATATATATAGCCAATATAAGTGAAGAACAAATTTCAAGTTCTGATATAGATAAATTTGTAAATGAAGTAAGGGATTATGCAAAACAAGAAAATGCAAAGGTTATACCTTTATGTGTAAAAATTGAGGAAGAATTATCAAGCCTTGATAAAGATGACAAAAAGGAAATGCTTGAGGCATTAGGATTAGAAGAATCTGGATTA
Source organism: uncultured Clostridia bacterium (assembly GCA_947624905.1). Taxonomy (GTDB): domain Bacteria; phylum Bacillota; class Clostridia; order TANB77; family CAG-508; genus JAAWPK01. The sequence continues at coordinate 14,639 of CANQMI010000018.1, read as the reverse complement.
GATAAAGTAATAAAAGCAAGCTATGATTTATTAGGCCTTATGTCATTCCTAACAGCAGGAAAACCTGAAGTAAGGGCTTGGACAATAAAAAAAGGAACAAAAGCACCAGAAGCAGCAGGAAAAATTCATTCAGACATACAAAGAGGCTTCATAAAAGCCGAAATTGTTTCATATGATGATTTAATCAGAGAAGGCTCTATGAATGCTGTAAAAGAAAAAGGCTTATTAAGAGTTGAGGGCAAAGATTACATTATGCAGGATCGGAGATATTGTATTATTTAGATTTAATGTATAAGGAGGAAAAAAGTATGGAAAATACTGAAAAAACAGAGGGAAAAAGACTAGAAGAGGAACTATTTAACAATAAAAAATCAGGATGGGAAACTGCATCTGATCAAGAAAAAGAATTGATTTTTAGATTTTCAGATGAGTATATAGACTTTTTAAATAAATCTAAAACAGAAAGAGAATTTGTTGTATCTGCAAAAACAGTTTTAGATCAGAACGGATACAGAGACATCAAGGATGTAGAAACATTATCTGCAGGAGATAGGGTTTATTCTGTAAATAGAGATAAAAGTATGTATATAGCAGTCATAGGAAATAGAAAATTAGAAGAAGGATTGAACCTAGTAGGTGCTCATATAGATTCTCCAAGACTTGATATAAAGCCAAATGCTATATATGAGGATACAGAGCTTGCATATTTCAATACTCAATATTATGGTGGTATCAAGAAATATCAATGGACTGCAATCCCACTTAGCATACATGGAGTTATTGTTAAAACAAATGGTGAAAAAATATATGTAAATATTGGTGAAAATGAAGATGATCCTATATTTACAATTACTGATCTTTTACCGCATCTAGCTATGGAGCAAATGAAAAAGAATTTAGCTGATGGAATAGATGGAGAGGATTTAAATTTACTTATAGGAAATATGCCATACCAAGATAAAACTGTTGGAGAGAAAGTTAAATTAAACGTATTAAAACTATTAAATGATAAATATGGAATAAAAGAAGCAGATTTCTTGAGTTCAGAACTTGAACTTGTACCTGCATTTAATGCAAAAAGTTTAGGATTCGATAAATCAATGGTTGCAGGCTATGGCCAAGATGATAAAGTATGTGCATATTCAGCTTTAAGAGCCATTATGGAAGCAAATGCACAAGATAAGACAGCTGTATGTATACTTGCCGATAAAGAAGAAATAGGAAGTATGGGAAATACAGGTATGATGTCTCAAACATTTGACAATTTCGTAGCAGAATTATTAAATAAATCTGGAGATAATAGACCAAATCTACTAAACAAAGTATTTTGCAATTCAAGTATGTTATCTGCAGATGTTGGAGCAGTATATGATCCGATATATGCTTCAGTTTCAGATAAAACTAATGCTGCTTTAGCATCTTATGGAGTATCTTTTGATAAATATACAGGCGGAAAAGGTAAATCTGGAGGATCTGATGCAAATGCAGAGTTTATTGCAAAAGTCAGAGGAATATTAGAAAGAAATGATATAAGATATCAAATAACTGAGTTAGGACGTGTTGATGTTGGCGGTGGTGGAACTATCGCATATATCCTTGCTGACAAAGGTGTAGAAGTAATCGATTGTGGAGTTCCAGTATTTTCAATGCACTCTCCTTATGAAGTTACAAGCAAATTTGATATATATAGTGCATATAAAACATATAAAGCTTTTTATCAAGAGGCATAAATAAAAAACTATAACAAGCAAAGAATTATTGAAATTTTCAATAATTCTTTTTTATATATTGAAATTTAATAAATATAATAATATAATAAAGAATATTATGGAAGAGAAAGAAGGAAAAAATGCAAACAAGAGAAGAAAAGAAAATCAATAAGGCAGAAGGCTTTATGAAGAGTGTACTTGTTCTAATGATATCACAAGTATTTATAAAACTTTTAGGCTTTGTATATAGAGTATATCTAACAAATAGAGAAGGCTTTGGAGATCAAGGAAACGCAATATATAGTGGTGGATATCAAATATATGCACTTTTGCTTACCATATCTTCAATAGGTGTGCCTAATGCCATATCAAAATTAGTTTCTGAAAAAGTAGCAGTTCGGAAACTATAAAGGCGCAAATAGAGTATTCAAGATAGCACTTATGACATTTGGAATAATTGGACTAATCCGGAACACTTTTGCTATTCTTTGGAGCTGGATATATTTCAAATGTTATTTTACAAATACCCGAATCTGAGCTAACACACTTGTTGCATTATCTCCTGCAATATTTTTTGTAACAATTGCTTCTGTTTTAAGAGGATATTTCAATGGTAGAGATAAAATATCTATGACGGCTAAAGCACAAACTCTTGAACAAATATTTAAAACTGCATTAACAGTTCTTGTTGTAGAAATAGTTGTACTTATGTATGGTACAAATGTTACGATAATGGCTGCAGGCGCAAATCTTGCAACTACCTTGTCAGTTATTTTAAGTTTTGGATATTTAGCTCTATACTATAGAATATATAAGAAAAATATTGAAAATGAGAAGCAAACAGATACAACATATAAACCAGAAAAGATTACAAATGTTGTCAAAAACATATTATTTGTATCAATTCCAATAACTTTAAGTGCAATAATGTCAACATTAAATAAAAATATAGATTCAATAACTGTGGTAAGAGGATTAAAGACATTTTTGTCAGAATCACAAGCAAAGCTTCAGTATGGTATATTAAGTGGTAAAGTGGATACACTTATAACATTACCTTTGTCTTTTAATATTGCGTTTGCAACAGCACTAGTCCCAACAATTTCTGCAGCTATTGCAAAAAAAGAGACAAAAACAGTACAAAAAAGAATATCTTTTTCATTGTTAGTTACAATGATAATTGGTTTGCCTTGCACATTTGGTATGATTATATTTGCACAGCCTATAATTAATTTGATATTCCCGAATGCAACTTCAGGTGCATTATTATTACAGATAAGTAGTTTGACTATCATATTCTCAGTACTTGCACAAACAGTAAATGGAGCACTTCAAGGACTTGGAAAAATAATGATTCCAGCTATTTCGTCTTTTATTGGTTTAATTGCAAAACTTATATTAAATATTATATTGATAAAAATACCATGGATAGGAGTAAATGGAGCAGCAATAGGCTCAATTATAAACAATATACTAGTATTTGCAATTAGCTATTACATACTTACAAAAGCAGTAAAACTTGATATGAAATTTTCTAAATTTGTTTTAAAACCTATTCTTGCAACATTTATAATGAGCGCATGTTCATATTGGTTATATTTAATGTTATTGGGACTACTACCAGAAAAAATTGTTACGATCATAGCAATAATAGTTGCAGTAATTTTGTATGCAATTTCTGTTATAGTGTTAAAAATATTTACAAGAGAAGAGTTACAGATGATTCCTTATGGAACTAAGCTATGCAAATTCCTTGAAAGGCTTGGTATATATGCAAAAGAAGAGATTTAAAATTCTAAATTTCGAAACATAAAACTCAAAAACAACTTTGCTCTAAGGAAAATTGAAAAAATAAAACAAAAAAAAGAAGGATTTTAAATTATTTTGACGAATATTTTATATTGTAGAAGGTTAAAATCTACATAAATGAATCTTTATAGGAGGTAATGTAAATGAACAAATCTGATTTAATCGCAGCTATAGCTGCTAAAACAGGAGCAACTAAAAAATGTGCTGAAGCTTCTTTAAACGCTGTTACTGAAGTTATAAGCGAAGCATTAGTAAAAGGAGATAAGGTTCAATTAGTTGGATTCGGTTCTTTCGAAGTTAGAAAAAGAGCAGCTAGAAAAGGAAGAAACCCACAAACTAAAGAAGAAATCAAAATACCTGCATCAAAAGCTCCAGTATTCAAAGCTGGAAAAGCTTTAAAAGAATTAGTAAATAAATAAAATTATATACAAAATATAGAGTATATATAAGATAATCTTCAAGAACATACTTGAAGATTATTTTTTTATCTAATAGGAATTTCAGAAACTATTTTAAAATTATTTTCATAAAACACTGTAAATAATAATACAATTGTGGTAAAATATAACAAAAGGAGCATTTTATGGAAATATTGGAATTGTTAAGAAAAAATGTAAAAGAAAGCAATATATATATAGATGAAAATATGTCAAAACATACGACTTTTAAAACTGGAGGCAAAGCAGATATTTTTATTAAAATAGATAATATAGATAGTTTAAAATATATCTTGAAACTATCAAAAGAAAATAACATACCAATATTTGTCTTCGGAAATGGAAGTAATATTTTAGTAACAGATCAAGGAATAAGAGGAATCACTTGTAAGCTTGACATTAAAAAATTTGATGTAAGAGAAGAAGGTAATGACATCTTTGTAACTTGCGGAAGTGGAGAAAAAAACGCCTTGATTGCACAAAGATTATTAGAAAGAGAAATAGAAGGATTTGAATTTGCATCTGGTATTCCAGGAACAATTGGTGGAGCAGTTAAAATGAATGCAGGTGCTTTTGGAAAAGAAATCAAGGATATTGTCTATAAGACAGTCTGCATGGATTATGATGGAAATTTACATGAACTTGATCTAAAAGGCCACAAATTTGAATATAGGAAAAGTATATTTGATTCAAATAAATACATAATATTAGAAACAACATTCAAGCTAAAAAAAGGAAATAAGGATGAAATAGAAAGAAGAATCAATGAATTTGCAAAAATGAGAAAAGAAAAACAACCATATGATAAACCATCTGCAGGAAGTACTTTCAAGAGGGGAGAAAATTTTATAACTGCTAAACTTATTGATGAATGTGGATTAAAAGGAAAACAAATAGGAGGAGCGAAGGTATCAGAAAAACACGCAGGTTTCATAGTAAATGACGGAAATGCTACTTCTCAGGACATTTTGGATTTGATCGAGTATGTAAAAAAAGAAGTTTACAGACAAACAGGAGAAAAAATTGAATTAGAAATTGAAGTTATAGGAGAACAATAAAAGTGAAATATCTTGATAAATAAGGCAAAAACACTTGCAATTATTTACCAAATGTAGTAAAATATAGTAGTACCTATTTCTTGGCTCAAGGAAAATGACACCACTTTTGCTAGGAAATTGGCAAATTAATATAAAATGGAGGTGTAAATATGACAAAGGAAAGAAAACAAGAAGTTATTTCAAACTTTAAAAGAGACGAAAAAGATACTGGTTCTCCAGAAGTACAAGTAGCTCTTTTAACAGAAAGAATCAACGAACTTACAGAACATTTAAAAGTTCATAAAAAAGATAATCATTCAAGACGTGGACTTTTAAAGATGGTTGGTAAGAGAAGAAATCTTTTAAACTATTTAGCTAAAAAAGATGAAAACAGATATAAAGATATAGTTGAAAAGTTAAATCTAAGAAAATAATTTTAAACTTTGGGGCGTTTGATTTTATATTGAACGCCTTGAAATATGTATATTAACAATTCGTATATACTTTTTGATTTAAGTAGCTTGAATAATGTACTATTTTGATAATATATTATTGAAGTTACCAAAATTAAGATTTATATACGAATGTATAATATAAATCAAATAAGAAAAGAGGTAAAAATATGTTTAGAACATTTGAAACAGAATTTGCAGGTAGAAAATTAGTTATCGAAAACGGAAAAATTGCCGAATTAGCTAATGGAAGCGTAATGGTTAGATATGGTGAAACAGTTGTAATGGTAAATGTTACTGCTTCAAAAGAACCAAAAGAAGGAATAGACTTTTTCCCATTATCAGTTGATTACGAAGAGAAATTATATGCAGTAGGAAAGATACCAGGAGGGTTTACAAAAAGAGAAGGAAAGCCAGCCGATAAGGCAATCCTTACTTCAAGAGCAATAGATAGACCAATAAGACCACTATTTCCAAAAGATTTTAGAAATGATGTATGCGTAATTGCAACAGTCTTATCAGTAGATCCAGACTGTTCTCCAGAAGTTGCAGCAATGATAGGAACTTCTTGTGCACTAGCAATATCAGATATTCCATTTGGTGGACCAACAGCTGCTGTTAATGTTGGATATGTTGATGGACAAATCATCATTAACCCAACACTTGAGCAAAGAGAAAAAACAGATTTAGTTTTAACAGTTGCAGGAACATTAGAGAAAATAACAATGATAGAAGCTGGAGCAAATGAGATTCCAGAGGATATTATGCTTGATGCTATAAAAGAAGGACACAAAGAGATTATTAAAATTTGTAAATTTATTTCTGATATTCAAAAGGAAATAGGAAAGCCAAAATTTGAATATAAATCTTTTGCCGTTTCTGAGGAATTATATCAAGAAGTAGAAGATAATTTTCAAGATAGAATGTATCAAGATGTACAAGCTGTTGATAAAGAAGTTAGAGATGCAAATATTGATAAGATAACAGAAGATATAACTAATTATCTTTTAGAAAAATATGGACAAGAATTTATAGACGAAAGAAATCAAGAGATTGGTGAAATTATTTATAAATTAGAAAAAAAATGTGTTAGAAGAATGATTTATCAAGACCATAAACGTCCGGATGGAAGAGCAATAGATGAAATCAGACCTCTATCATGTGAAGTTGGTGTTTTACCAAGAGTTCACGGAAGTGCAATATTTACAAGAGGACAAACACAAGTTATGTCTGTTGCAACACTTGGTATGCTTTCAGAAGCACAAGTTTTAGACGGAATTGATGAAGATGTAGAAAAACGTTATATGCACCAGTACAATTTTCCTGCATATAGTGTTGGAGAAGCAAGAACTTCAAGAGGCCCAGGAAGACGTGAAATAGGTCATGGTGCTCTTGCTGAAAAAGCATTAGTTCCTGTTCTTCCTTCAAAAGAGGAATTCCCATATGCAATACGTGTTGTATCTGAAGTATTAAGTTCAAATGGTTCTACTTCACAAGGAAGTATATGTGGAAGTACACTTGCTCTTATGGATGCTGGTGTTCCTATAAAAGCACCTGTTGCAGGTATTTCTACAGGGCTTGTAACTGATCCAGAAGATCCTTCAAAATATATTATGCTAACTGATATACAAGGAATAGAAGATTTCTTTGGAGATATGGATTTTAAAGTTGGTGGAACTCATAAAGGTATAACAGCAATACAAGTTGATATAAAAATTGATGGTTTAACATACAATATTATAGAAGAAGCTTTTGCAAGAACAAGAAAAGCAAGAGAATATATACTTGATGAAATAATGCTTAAACAAATTGCAAAACCTAGAGAAGAATTATCAAAATATGCTCCAAAGATTATTAACATCAAAATTAGTGTAGACAAAATTAAAGATGTAATTGGTCCTGGAGGAAAAGTAATAAATAAAATCATTGATGAAACTGGTGTCAAGATTGATATTCAAGAAGATGGAAATGTATTCATCTATTCACAAGATCAAGATAGCGGAAAGAAAGCTCAAGATTTGATTCAAGAAATTACAAGAGAAATAGAAAAAGATGGAGTATATACTGGAAAAGTAACAAGAATAATGAGCTTTGGAGCTTTTGTAGATGTTGGAGGAGGAAAAGAAGGACTTCTTCATATATCAAAGATTTCAAATGAAAGAATAAATAAAGTTGAAGATGTACTAAAGGTAGGAGATACTATAAAAGTAAAAGTATATGAAATAGATGATCAGGGAAGAATAAATCTTACTGCTAAAAACATTGATTAATATCATTGAAATCATAGTAAAATTTGCTTTTTTTGGAAATTTATAGTATAATAAAATTTAATGTAATTTACAAGAATAAATTAGAACATACTAAAATATAATTTCATAAACAGGAGGTTAATTGTGGAATACTTATATATCTTACAGCAGGCAATAGTATGGATTATAACAATATTTTGGCTATATCAACTATTAATAAGTATTTGCTCTTTAGTTAAACTAAAAGATAAACCATTGTTAATTGATAAAAAGCATAAATTTATGGCAATTATACCAGCGCATAATGAGGAATCAGTCATAAGAAACTTGATTGAAAGCTTGAATAATCAAAATTATCCAAAAGAACTCTATGATATCTATGTAATTGCAGATAATTGCACAGATAGAACTGCAGAAATTGCTAAAAATGCAGGCGCAATTGTTTATTCAAAAAATAATGTAGAAGAACATACAAAAGGGCATGTATTACAATGGTTTTTATCAAAGAAAATTAAAGAAAATGCTGAATATGATGCTTTTTGTGTATTTGATGCAGATAATATAGTTGATCAAAACTTTCTTTTAAATATGAATAAAAAGCTATGCCAAGGTGAGGAAGTCGTACAGGGATATCGAGATATTAAAAATCCTACCGATAGTTGGATTGCTTCAGGATATGCTATATTTTATTGGATGATGAATAGATTTTATCATTTAGCAAGATATAATCTAGGACTATCACCTTTAATAAATGGTACCGGCTTCATGGTCAAATTTGACGTTATAAAGCCTAATGGATGGGAAACATGTACTCTAACCGAAGATATTGAATTTTCTCTTCAAAGAATAATTGCTGGTAAGAAACTTCGGCTGGGCAACAGATGCAATCGTATATGATGAACAGCCAACAGGATTTAAACAAAGTTGGTCTCAACGTTCAAGATGGACTGTTGGGCATATACAATGTATGAACAAATATACAAAAGGACTTGTAACTGCCTTGAAAAGCAACAAAAATTTAGTAACATTTGATGGATTACTATATATAGTTGGAAGTATTCCAATGTTTATAATTACTTTGATATTATTACTTGTAAATGCAGTTATATATTTAGGAAATGGAATGACAGAATTAGAACTCATTCAAAATTATTCAAGATATATAATTCCTACATTTATCTTACCAATATTAACTGCAATCATGATAATGAAACTTGATAAAAAGCCTGTTAAACCTATGATTAAAGGATTAATATGTTACCCATTATTCTTAGGTAGTTGGCTTATAATCAACTTCAAATGTTTATTCAAAAGAGAAACCAATTGGGAAAAAATTGAGCACGTTAGAGATATAAAAATAAATGAATTAATTTAAAGAATATAGCGTGTATGAAAAATGCACGCTTAATTTTATCCTATGGAGGTAATTTCATATGTGGTCTTTTAATAGTATAAAGATGTACGCATTCGTTGGACCATCAGGAACAGGCAAAAGTTATAGGGCACAGTATGTGGCTGGAGAAAATAATATTAATTATATTATAGATGATGGCCTTTTTATAAAAGATAATGAAGTTATAGCAGGAAATTCTGCAAAAAAAGCTCCAACTAAAATAGAAACTATCAAGCATGCGCTTTTTCAGACTCCTGAAGAAAAAAAAGAAATAAAGTCTGCGATAAGAAAATATAAACCTGAGTCAATAATGATTCTTGGAACTTCTGATAATATGGTACAGAAAATTGCAGAAAATTTGGGGCTTCCAAAGATTTCGAAAATCATATATATAAATGAAATCGCAACAGAAGAAGAAATGGAAGCTGCTAGAAGAATAAGAGTAACAGAGGGAAAACATGTTATACCTGTTCCAACATTTGAAATAAAAAAAGATTTTTCGGGATATATACTTGATCCGCTTCAAATATTCAAATCAAAAGGATTAGGTAAAGATCCGTATGTTTCAGAAAAATCCATAATTAGACCTACATTTAGTTATATGGGAAATTTTACAATATCAGATCAAGTCTTTAGGCAAATTACTGAGTACATAGCAGACAAAACTCCTGCAATACATAAATTAGCTAAAATGAGAATTACAAAGCATGAAGAAGGCCCAGACATATATATTGAAGTTATTGTAGTCTATGGATATAATATAAGAGATAGCTTGATCGAATTTAGAGATAAATGTAAAAAAGAAATAGAGCAATTAACCGCCATGAATGTTAATTCAATTGAAGTTGTTGCTCGTGCACTAGATTTTGGTGAATAATGAAATAGGGAGAAGGATTAATATGGCATTTGTTGTAGCAATAGATGGACCAGCCGGTACTGGAAAAGGTACAGTAGCTAAAGCTTTAGCAGAAAGAACACATTTTATCAATATAGATACTGGTGCTATGTATAGATGTGTTACACTTGAATGTATAAATAATGGAATTTCAGTTCAAGACGAGGATAAGATTTTACAAGTATTAGAAAAAATATCTATAAATTTGGAGCATCAAGATGGAAAACAAAAAGTTATTTTGAATGGAAAAGATGTATCTCAAGAAATAAGAACACCTGAAGTTGATGATATGGTTGCAAAATTTGCAGCTCTCAAAATTGTAAGAGATAAAATGACTCCACTTCAGAGGAAGATGGGCGAGGAAAACAATGTTATTATGGAAGGTCGAGATATTGGTACAGTTGTATTTCCAAATGCAGATGTCAAAATTTTTCTTGATTGTTCTTTAGAAGAAAGATCAAGAAGAAGATATAAACAAAACCTTGAAAAAGGGATAGAAAGTAACTATCAAGATGTTTTAAAATCTATCATGGAAAGACATAAGTTAGAAACAGAAAGAAAGATTGCTCCATTTGTCAAGGCAGAAGATGCTATTTTGGTCGATAGCACGAATATGACTATAGATGAAGTTGTAGATACTATATATAGTATTATAAAATCTAAAATAGAGGAGAAAAATAATGGTCAGAGCAATAATTAAATTTGCACTCAGAATAGCTACACTATTTTTATTCAGAGTAAAAGTCGTAGGACAAGAAAATATTGAAAAAGATAAACCATTTATCTTATGTCCAAACCATATAAGTAATTGGGATCCACCAACAATGGTAGCTTCCTTGAAAAGAAATGATGTTTATGTTCTTGCAAAAGAAGAAATGTTTGTAAATGGATTTATTAAATGGCTTGCAGTAAAAGTACATGCAATACCTGTAAAAAGAGGCAAACAAGATGTGGCATTGCTTAAAACAAGCCTAAAAGTATTAAAAGAAAATCATTTAATATTAATGTTTCCAGAAGGAACAAGACATGGAATGGAGAAAAAAGGAAAAATCCAGAATGGTGCTGTTTTAATCAGTTTAATGTCAGGTGTTCCTATTATACCTATTGGAATACAAGCAAAATACATACCTTTTACAAAAGTGAAAATAAATATTGGAAAACCAATGGATATAAGTGAGTATCAAGATAGAAAAAATGAAAAAGAAGTGTTAGAAAAATTGAGCAAAGCCTTGATGGAAGAGATTATAAGATTGACAAATCAAGAAATTTGATATATAATATTCGTTTGTGAATATACGGTAGGAGAAAGGATTGAAATTTAATAATGAATAATAAAAATATAAGAAACATAGCAATAATTGCACACGTAGATCATGGAAAAACAACTCTTGTGGACGAGCTTTTAAAACAGAGCCATGTTTTTAGAGATAATGAACAAGTCGCAGAAAGAATAATGGATTCAAACGATTTGGAAAAAGAAAGAGGAATCACTATTCTTTCTAAAAATACATCAGTTATGTATGATGGTGTTAAAATAAATATAGTAGATACTCCTGGACATGCTGACTTCGGTGGAGAAGTTGAAAGAGTTTTGAAAACTGTTGATGGTGTATTATTATTAGTTGATGCTTTTGAAGGTACTATGCCACAAACAAGAGAAGTTTTGAAAAAATCTCTAGCTTTAAATCTAAAACCAATTGTTGTAATAAATAAGATAGATAGACCAGGTTCAAATCCAGCAAAAGTCGTTGATGAAGTATTAGAATTATTTATAGAATTAAATGCTAATGACGAACAATTAGATTTTCCAGTAGTATATGCTTCTGCAAAATTAGGAATTGCTAAACTTGATATGAAAGATCCTGATGGAGGAATGGACTGCTTATTTAAAACTATAATAAACACTATTAATCCTCCAAATTGTGATGAAGATGGACCTACACAAATGCTAGTTTCTAATATTGATTATGATGATTATGTTGGAAGAATTGCAGTAGGAAGAATTGAAAGAGGAAGCTTGAAGACAGGAATGCAAGTTGCTATATGTAAGAAAGACGGAAAAACGGAAACTGGAAGAATTGCAAAGGTATATACACATATAGGTCTTGAGAAAAAAGAAGTAGAAGAAGCAAAAGCAGGAGACATTGTTGAATTTTCTGGAATAACTGATATAAATATTGGTGAAACAATTTGTGATCCAGAACATATCGAAAAAATTGATTTTGTTGATATAGATGAACCTACAGTTACAATGACATTTAGTGTAAATAATGGACCTTTTGCCGGAAGAGAAGGAGAGTTTGTTACATCAAGACATATAAGAGATAGGCTTTTCAAAGAACTTGAAAGAAATGTAAGTCTTCGTGTAAGTGAAACTTCAACTCCAGATTCATTTGAAGTTGCCGGAAGAGGAGAATTACATTTATCTGTATTGATTGAAACAATGAGAAGAGAAGGCTTTGAGCTTTTAGTATCTCGTCCAAAAGTTATAATAAAAGAGATAAATGGAATTAAATGTGAACCTATAGAAAGGCTTGTTGTAAATGTTCCAGATGAATTTGTGGGTAATGTAATCGAAAAATTAGGAAAGAGAAAAGCTGAAATGGTTAATATGGAACCAGCAGAAGAAGGACATACAAAAATAGAATTTAAAATACCTGCAAGAGGATTAATTGGTTATCGTTCAGAATTTATGACAGATACAAAAGGAAATGGAACAATGAATCATATATTTGATTCGTATGAAGAATATAAAGGTGAAATTACTTCAAGAACAAGAGGAACTATTGTTGCATTCGAAGCTGGAAAAGCTGTAACTTATGGATTATTTAATGCACAAGACAAAGGAGAATTATTTATAGGACCTGGAACTGAAGTATATGAAGGAATGATAGTTGGACTTAATTCAAGAGGAGAAGATTTAGCAATCAATGTATGCAAAGAAAAGCATTTAACAAATACTAGAGCCTCTGGATCTGATGATGCACTTCATTTAGTTCCACCTATTCAAATGTCTTTGGAAAAGGCTATAGAGTTTATACAAGATGATGAACTAGTAGAAGTTACTCCACAAAATATACGTTTAAGAAAGAAGATATTAGACAGTAAAGAGCGTGAAAGAACAGCAAGGAGAAATGTACAATAATTATGGATATAATGAAACTTGAACAAATAAAGCAAGAGGCATTAGAGAAAAAAATACCAATTATTTTGGATGATACGCTAGAATATATGGACAGTTTGTTTCTTGAAAAAAGCATTAATAAAATTTTAGAGATAGGAACAGCTACTCGGATATTCTTCAATATGTTTTTCAAGGTATTTATCTGATAATGGTAGAATTGACACAATTGAGAGAGATGAGGAAAGAGCAAAAGAGGCTATAGAGAATATCAAGAAGATGAACCTTGATAGCAAAATAAATGTTATTTTAGGAGATGCTCTTGAAGTTTTACCAAGTTTAAATGAGACTTATGATTTATTTTTCATAGATGCGGCAAAAGGAAAATATCCAATTTTTCTTGAACAGGCACTTAGAATGTCAAAACCACGGTAGTATAATTGTTGCAGATAACATTTTATATAAGGGTTACGTTATGAGTGATTATAATAAGCATAAACAAAGAACAGCTGTTAGAAATTTGAGGAAATATATACAAAAAGCTTTGGATAATCCAAAGCTTGAATCTCAAATTTTAGAAATAGGGGATGGCATTTGTATATCAAAATGTATCTAATTAAATATCCCTAAATAACAGATAGAAGAAATTAATGTATCAAGTACATTAATCCAAATTAATATATTTATAGAGATACTCTGTATTTTAACAGGTATCTTTTTTAATATTTTTCCTATTACTTTTGTGATAAATGGATGCAAATATTTTATAAAGATGATGCTACCAATACCCCAAATAAAGCTAAAAGACAATGTTATTCTTGAATTCAAATTCAAGAAATATCCAGTATAGTCCCACCATCTTATACCAAATAAAGCTTGTAAGAAAAAGTCGGTTATATATTCGAAGAAACTAAAAATTAATGCTGATAAAAAGAATAATTGAACAGGTTTTTTCTTATAATTTTTGAAAAATATTATAAGTATAATTGCTCCATAACCATAAATAGGGCAAATAGGGCCAAATAAGAATCCTCTTTTTGTAAATGTATGTGTAGATATTAGACAAAATATTTCTTCTGCAATCCAACCCAAAAAAGCATATATCATATAATATATGACGGTTTTTTGAAATTTTGTTATATTAGATTTTGACTTGTTTTTCTTATCTTTTTTTGACATTAATAATCTTCCTTTATTTTAACTTTTGTTTTATATAATAAGATTATACTATAAAAATAATCGAAATACCATAGAAAAATATAAATTTCTATAATATAAGAATCAGGCAGTGAAGATTTTCACTGCCTGATCCTTGATAAAGTAAGAATTGCGTTTATTTTCTTACTTCCCACGACGCACGTGGGCTGCGAATACATCGTGGATGTAGTGAGAAACTCATCCACGGCAGGCGAGAAAGGAAGGCATCTTTGTGGTAATCCCACGAAACCAGTTCGAATATCCGAGAAAAGTAGACTTTAGTCCAAGAAATTGCTCGGATTTTGATAAACTGCGTTATAACAAGCCGTATCCATTCAAG
>CANQMI010000017.1 GCA_947624905.1 uncultured Clostridia bacterium | reverse complement strand
TATAACTTGAACTTCATTTAAACGTATTTGTTCATTAATTAGTAATTCTTGTTTAATAATTAAAACCTCCATTCAATAAAAAAAGATTTGACTTTAAAAAGACAAATCTATCCACTAAAATTTAATATAAAAATTAAATAACCTTTTTCCAGACTTTAGGTCAAGGTGAGAAGTGGATGACTTCTTCTTAAACACATATATTATTATACACTTTTTTTAAAAAATGTCAAGAAAAATTTGCAAATTTACTAGACTTCCAAGGAAATATGTAGTAAAATATAGTGAACAAAGGAAGTTTAGGAGGTAATATATGCGGATTTATTAATATAGGATATGGAAATATAATATCTTCAAACAGAATAATATCTATAATAACTCCAGGAGCTGCACCTATCAAAAGACTCGTACAAGAGGCAAAAGAAAAATCACTTGTAATAGATGCAACATCAGGAAGAAAAACACGTGCGGTAATTATAATGGATACAGGACATATAATATTGTCAGCTGTACAGCCAGAAACAGTAGTTAGCAGATTAAATAAGGATATTTCAGAAAAGGAGGAAGATTAATTATGATGGTAAAACCAACAGTAAATGAACTTCTTGAAAAAGTAAATAATAGATATGAATTAGTTTCAGTTACATCAAAAAGGGCAAGACAACTTGCAAATGGAGCACAACCACTTACAAATAAGAAAGAACCTTCAGTAGTTACACTTGCTGCTATAGAAATAGCAGAAGGAAAAGTTCATGCAAGTTAGGAGGAACATAAATGTTAGTAATATTATCAGGTGTTGCAGGTGCAGGGAAAGATACAGTAAAAAATGAAGTTATAAAAAGAATGGAAAATGTAGTATCTATCCCATCAATGACAGATAGACCTATAAGACCAGGAGATGTTCCAGGAGAAACTTATATATTCGTTAGTACAGATGAATTTAAAAAGATGATAGAAAATGATGAATTATTCGAGTTTGACATACATCACAATCATTACTATGGAGTACCTAAAAAATATCTACGTGAAAAGATAGAAGATGGAAAAATAGTAATCAAAGATGTAGATGTAAATGGAACAGAAAATCTAGTAAAAATTCTTGAAAAAGAAATGAAAGTCGTAACTATCTTTTTAAGAGTATCAAAAGAAGAGCTTAGAAGGAGACTTGAAAATAGAGTAGATAAACCTGATGAAAAAGAGATAGAATTGAGACTAAGTAGATTTGACTTTGAAGAATCTAAGATTGCAAATTATGACTATGTAATTGATAATGTAAATCAAGAGAAAACTGTCAAAAAGGTAATGAAAATAATAGAAGAGTCAAGTAAATAGAATTTTCAAGTAGCAAAATATTGAAAATTTCAGGGAAGTTAACAAAAAATACTGCTTACACATTGACAAATACAAAAAAACAATGTATAATAATTATTAAAGTCAAAATGGGGAGGTAGTTGTATGCTAGCAAAATATTGGAAAAAAATCGGAATGATAATTATAATTATTGCTTGCTTGTTTAATATAGTAATAAAACTAGTGGCAAAAATACCATACAATGACCAGTTAACTCAATCTGCACAATATGTTTCAGAACAAGAAAAAAAGGATTAAATTCTAAATAGATAAAATAGATAGAAAGAGGTGAATCGCATAATGAAAACAGGTTTACATCCAGAATTTACAGAAGCAACAATAACATGTGCTTGTGGAAATGTAATAAAAACTAAATCAACTAAAAAATCAATGAGCGTTGATATTTGCTCAAACTGTCATCCATTTTGGACAGGTAACTTGAAACAAAACACAACAGGCGGTAGAGCAGATAAATTCAAGAAAAAATATGGTATTAAATAATAAAAAAATCTGGAAACTGATAAAAGATTCCAGATTTTTTGCCTATTTATCAACAAATTTCCATTGACAATATAAATTTCTTTATATATAATATAGGTATGCAAAGGAGAAAGTATTATGAAGAGTAAATAGATTTAAAAAAGATATATAAAAGTATATTATTAATAACTAATAACGTATTTTTATATATCTTTTTAACTATTTAATATAAATGAGTCAAGGGAGGAAATAAAAGTGAAAAAAACAAACAAAATACTTATAGCAGTTATATTTGTAGTAATAATATTAACACAAGTTAAAGTATATGCAAATAGTATTTCTGATTCAATCAAACCAATGGAATACGCAGAGGGATTCAGACAATACATAAATTTATCAGATCAAGAAAAACGAAATATAGCTGTTATACCAAGAGCCTATGATGTAATAAAACAAGAAAATAGGAATCCATTTAAATTAGCAAGAATAGTAGGTGCAACTGCAGAAACCCAATATTCATTGCAAAGTATTATTCCAGAAAACTTAGTTATAAAAGATCAACAAGAAACAGAGGGTTGCTGGGCATTTGCTGAGTTAGCTTCACTTGAAACAAATTTAGCACTTGCTAATCACAAGAATAATGTTCAAACAAAATATTATGATTTTTCAGAAAGACACATGGAATATGGAATAACTAGAAAATTCTTGAACGATCTAACAAATATATATGGATTCAATAGAGAATTAGGCACAGGAGGAAATTATGTGCTTGCTTCTGCATATTTAACAAATGGTTTAGGTGCAGTTGACGAAGCTTCAATGGTATTTGCTAATAATCTTGATGAAATAGAATTAAGTGAGATACAGAATAAACCAGTTACAAGCCAAGTACTTGATACAAAAGAATTTGCAAGTTATGACAGTGCTGACCAAACGCTAAGAGATCAAATCAAAGATTATATTAAAAATTATGGAGGATTGACAGCTACTGTATTTGGAGCTCCAATTTTTTCTGATTATTATAACAATACAACAGGAGCAATGTATAGTAGTAGTACAGAAGAATGCCCAATTACACATGCAGTTACAATAATAGGATGGGATGATGAATATCCTAAAGAAAACTTTAATGAAAAACATAGACCAGATAGTAATGGAGCATGGATAGCAAAAAATTCTTATGGAACAGAAAAAGAATATAACATAGAAGACTTTAGAGAGATAGTATTTACAAAATATCAACAACAATGTACAGAAAAAGGATGGACAAGCAAAGAACAGGTTGAAGAAAGCTTTATAAAACAAGTATTAACTCAATCAGGATATACAATAGTTGGAAATAAAGCAACAATAAAAATAGGTGATAACGGATTTTGGCATATTTCTTATCAAGATGTAAATATATATAAACAAATGCAAGGAATAACAAAAGCACTTGATGAAGTTAACTATGAAAATATCTATCAATACAACTATAATGGTGCAGTAGGAACAATCGAAAGTCAAGTAACGAAAATATATTTAGCAAATATATTCACTAAAAAAACAACTGGAGATGAATATATTAATCAAGTTGCATTGAATGTTCCAGAAGAAGTTACATGCAAAGTATATGTAAATCCAACTGGATCAAGTATGAAAGCAGATAGCCTACAAAAAGTAACATTAAAAGAAGGTGAATCTGAAACATTTGATGCTGGATATCATACTCTAGAATTTTTAAATCCTATGAAAATTACAGGAAGTTCATTTGTTGTTATGATTGAAATCCAAGGAGCTAGAGAAGATAAATTAGCTTATTCAGTTGAAGCAAGAATACCAACTGAAGAAATATATAATGCAATAGAAATTGAAGATGGAAAATGCTTTATTTCTCCAAACGGATTAGCAGAAAATGCTGAATGGCAAGATTTATCAAAATTGACTACACTTGATGAAAGAAACACAAATGTAGATTCTACAATAAAAGCATTTACAGTATCAAGTGTACCAAACGAAAAGGTATTAACAAGTATAGAAGTTAAAACACCTCCAACAAAAACTGAATATATTCAAGGAGAAGATTTTAGCAGAACTGGAATGAAAGTTGTTGCTAAATATAATAATGGAGAAGAGGAAGAAATAACAGATTATACGATAGAGAATGGAACAAACTTGAAGGAAGAACAAACTACTGTAACTATAAAATATAATGGATTAACAACAACTCAAGCTATAACAGTCAAAAAACCAGAAATTGCACCAGAAAGTTCAAATTTTGATGCTGCAAAGGTTAATATTAAAAGTTTGAAATCATATACATATACAAATAATATAAATAAAAACTATGTATTGGCTGACGTAGAAATTTCTGATGTTGTAAGGAGTTTAAATAATGATAGTTATGAATATTATTACTTCATTTCAACAAATTCATCAGAAGAAAATATAGAAGACTGGGTAAAAATCTCTGAAAAACAAAATTCAGATAAGGCAATTACTTTAAAAATAAACTCAAAAGATATAAAAGATTATGCAAAAATTGCTGATGCTGAAAAAGTATATATATACATAAAAGAAGTTGTAGTAAAAGGAGATAATCAAAAGACAGTAATTTCTAAAGCAATGGAAATAAAATCAAATATAGACAAAGCAGAATTATATGTTGATGATGTAAAATACACGGCTCCACTAGTAAGCGATTCAGATGATAATAATAAAGTAGACAAAGATAATACAACTGTGGGAGGAAAATTACCACAAACAGGAGAAACCTCAAAAGTGATTATAGCAATATCAATAGTATGTATTTTGATTATAGTGTTTGCTAAGAAATATAAAAAGTATAATGAAAAAATGTAATAAAAAATAATCGGGTTAAAACCCGATTATTTTTTATGTATAAATTATTATTTGTTGTCGTTTCCTTTTTCTTTAATTATTTCTGCAGCAGCTCCAAGTCCTGATAAAGCTTTTGTTGCTTCAAAAGGAATAAATACTTTATTTGCTTCTCCGTTTGCAACTTCTTTTAAAGCTTCAAGTGATTTTAGTTGAACTAATTTATCATCAGGGTTAGCTTTTTTGATTGCAGAATAAACCATTTGAACTTCTTGAGCTTTGGCATCAGCAACTTTCTTGATAGCTTCAGCTTCACCATCAGCACGTCTGATTTTAGCTTCTTTATCAGCTTCAGCTTGAAGAATAGCAGCTTCTTTTTGACCTTCAGCTTGAAGAATGGCAGCTTGTCTTTCACCTTCAGCTTGAAGGATTGCAGCTCTTTTATTTCTTTCTGCATTCATCTGTTTTTCCATTGCATCACGTATATCAGCTGGTGGAGTAATATCTTTGATTTCAACTCTGTCTACTCTACAACCCCATTGGTCAGTAGCTTCATCAAGTATAATTCTAAGTTTATCATTAATCATATCTCTTGAACTAAATGTTTGATCTAAGTCCATTTTACCAACGATATCACGGATAGTTGTAATTGCTAAGTATTCAATACCTTTTCTTAGAGATTGAATTTCATAAACTGCTTTTGCAGGATCTGTAACTTTGTAGAAAACTACAGTATCTATAGTTATTGTAACATTATCTTTTGTAATAACTCCTTGAGGTGGAATGTCCATTGTTTGTTGTTTTAAACTAACAACTGAACGAACGTGATCAAAGAAAGGGATAATTATTGTAAGACCAGCATCAGCTATCTTATGATATTTTCCTAATCTTTCAATGATGTAAACCTCAGCTTGTTTAACGATTTTAATTGATTTAAATGCAATTATTAAAACAATTACTAGTAGTATTATTAAAAACCACATAATAAATCCTCCTTTTATATATTATTATAAAACATTAAAAACTTTATTTAGAAACAATAGCTTTTACTCCATCTATTGCTTCAACTTTAACTTGATCACCTTCAGAAAATGCTTGGTCATTAGAGATAGCAGTCCATTTTTCAGAACCAACTTTTATTTGTCCTATTTTAGAAGTAGGATCAAAACTCTTGGTAACAATAGCATCTTTTCCGAATTATGGAATATGCGTTAGTTGCAAGCTTAGTCTCTTTGTTGTTTACAAATTTATCTACAAATGGCCTTGTAAGTAATAGAAGTAAGCAAGATGAAACTACAAATACAGCGGTCTGTATAAATAAATTACTTGTAAATAAACTAACGATACAAGCTATAAGTGCAGCAATTCCTAACCAGAAAATCATAAAACCAACAGTTATCATTTCTGCAATCAAGAAAATACCTGCTGCTATTAACCAAATATACCACATAATAAACCTCCTAATAATGAGCTAAGGAAAGCTCTATTATAATATATTTAAAGTGCTTGTAAAATTTTCCAATATCTATTATACTACATTTTTCGTGAAAAATAAAGTGTTTTTTACAAAATTTACATAATAATTATAAATAGAAATAAAAAATTACAATAATATATAAATATTATTGTAATTCTAATTAAATTATTCATCTAAATCTTCATCTAAATTTTCTATAAATTCATTTTTAGAAAATGCAATGATAGTTCTAAAAATTATAGGGAATAGTAAAAGTCCTAAACCAAAGAAAAATCCGTGTCCGAAACTCTTACTAAGCTCAAATCTAGCAATTATTGCAACTGCGATAAGCATAATCCATCCAAGTACAGGAATAAAAGCAAGGAGAAGTAGCCAAGGAGAAAGATGACAAATCTTGAGATGTAGAATGTCCCTGTAAATAGGAATAATTGTTGCAAAGCTATTTTTTCCAGCCTTTTTAAATATAAGTGCAGTTATAAATAAAGAATAGATTGCTATAACTAACAAGATAACTAAACTAATTCTAACATATTTATTAGATAATAATATTGTAAATGCAATATTTATTTTAGCTTTCATAGATGTATTATCAACTACAGCAGAAACTATATCTTCCAAAGACGCATTATTATTATAAAGAGATGTAATTTCATCCATATCTAAGTCATTTTTAATAACATCTACTATTGCATCAGTATCGAAATTTCTAAAAACTGATTCAGTTGTAGAAAGTACAGAGTCGTTTACTCCAGCCCTGTTTAACAAATTGGAATTATCTTTTATCAAATCAGCAATTTCTTGATTTGAAATAACGCTTGTTAATTCTTGATAAATATCAAGAAAAGTATCAAAATTAGCAGAACTACTTATTGAATTAGAAGTAATATTGTTTTTATTTAATTCAGAAACTATTTCTTTTCCTTCGGCAGTACCAAGCTTCTTTTCAAGATCAAGTAGTACATTTTTTACTTCTTCTTTTTTTGATTCATCAAGACTGTCTAAATTAATGTAATTTATATCAATATCTTTTATATTAGAAGATGAAATGGCTAAAGAAGAAATAGAAGGAATTAATACCAATAAAACAATAATAAAACAAAATATTTTTGTGTATTTTTTCATTATAACATCACTCCTTGATTAAATTTATATTATAATTTTAAAATATAAATGAATTAAAGTCAATTTTAATTATTGAAAATGTTAAATCTTTATGCTAGAATAAAATTCAAAAGGAGGAGAACAATGGAGATTATATACCGGAACAACGAACCAAGAAAAAAGAAATCAAGTACAAGAATTTCTACAATATAATAACTATGATGTAAAATTAATTACATTAAAAGAAATAGGATTTGATCAAGAGATTGATGAAAATGGAAAAACTTTTGCAGAAAATTCATTAATCAAGGCAAAGACTATTAAAGAGTTTTGCATTAAAAACAATATAAATAAAATAGTAGTCGCAGATGATGCAGGACTTGAAGTAGAAGCACTTGGTGGAAGACCTGGAGTACATACTGCAAGATATGGAGGAGACCACGCACCACAAGAAGAAGTGCTAAATAAATTGCTTGATGAAATGAAAGATGTGCCAGAGGGAAAAAGGAATGCTAAGTTTAGCTGTGTGCTAACAGCAATACTTTTAGATGGAAGTAAAATTATATGCCAAGGTGAAACAAAAGGAAGAATAGCAATGAAATGTGGCACAATGGGAAAATTAACTTTTGGACCAGTATTAATACCAGATGGGTATAACAAAGTTATGAATGATTTAACTCAAGAAGAAATAGGTCATACCCATAGACAAAAAGCTTGGAAAGAATTGCTAGAAAAAATAAGTAATTAGGAGATAGTATATATGAAACTTGAAAATCTAATTGGACATTTAAAAACAGTAATCAATCACAAATGGGTAGTATTTAAACTTTGTGTAAAAGCAGGAATTCCAATAAGAGGAATATTGCATGATTTATCAAAATTTAGCCCAACTGAGTTTTTTGAATCCGTAAAATATTATCAAGGAGGAAAAAGAAGTCCAATAGTTGGAGCGAGAAACGATAAGGGCTATTCAGAAGCTTGGTTACATCACTCAGGAAGAAATAAACATCATCTTCAGTATTGGTATGATATAGATGTTGAAACACCAATAGTCATTCCATATAAATATAGTGTAGAGATGATCTGTGATAAATTAGCAGCAGGTATTGTCTATCAGGGGAAAAACTGGACAAAAGAATTTGAACTAAAGTATTGGAATGAGAGAGAAAGTAATAAAAAATATGTCAATGAAAAGATGAATAATTTTGTTACAGAAGTATTTACACAGGTAAGCGAAAAAGGGATAGATGAGGTTATTACAAAGAAAAATCTAACAAATTTATATAATAAGTATTGCAAATAAAATTATTAAAAAATAGCAACTTTATATATAATGAGGAATAATTATAAAGTAAATATAAAATATAATTAAAAAATAGTCAAAATATAATAAAACTAATTGACGAAAGCCATTTAATATGGTATAATTTAATATCGAAAACGCAAAATTTTATGTAGCAAAAAAAATATAAAAAAGAAAGGGATAAAGATTATGAAAATTAGAAAAATCACATCATTATTACTTGTTTTAACATTTTTAATAACAGAATTAAGTTTTCTAAGCTTTGGAAATACATCAGTTGCTGTTAGTCAAAATAGCAATATGAGCTTAGAAGAATATTCAAAAGATTACTATGGTAGACAACTTGATGAACAAGCATGGAAATTCTATCAAGCCATGGTAACAATGTATAGAAATAAAGAATTTGAAAGAGGTCTTGACTATGATCTAGTAAGAAATGGAGTAGTTCAAGAAGCAGACTTATTAAAATATGCAACAGGAACAACACAATTATTATATGATATGACTGCTGCTAGAGACGCATTCCAATTTGACTATCCAGAAGTATTCTGGGTTGATTGGTCAGCTATTTCTCTAAGAGTAACTAGAAATAGTAATGGACAATATTTTGCATTTTTAGGTAGAGGAAAAAGAGACGATTACTTTTTACCTGGATTCACTACAGAAAATGTAGATGAAGCAATTGCAGAATATGATAGATTATTAGGGGATGCTGTAACAGCAATTAGAGGTGCTGCTAACCATGAAAACAATGTTGATAGCCAAAATTATGAATTAGCAAAAGCAGCTCATAACTGGGAAATGAATAACATGTCATATAAATTTGAATATGAAGTAGAAAATTACGACAGCCCAGATGTTGCTTACAGTAATGCTAGAACTGCATATGATTGCTTGAAATATGGAGAAGGTGTTTGTGAAAGCTATACTAGAACATATAAAGCAATATTGGATAGATTAGGAATTCCTTGTATAGTAGCTGTTGGAGGATACAAAGTATCAGATACTCAAACAGAAAACCATGCTTGGAACTATGTAAAAATCGGTGAGAAATGGTATGGAGTAGATGTTACTCATGATGATGACGAAGATGAAAGCAGACAAAGCCGTAAATACTTTATGGTAGGAACTGCAGAATTATTTGATCGTCGTATTGAATCAGGAATCTTCTCACAATCAATGTTTGAATTTAAATATCCAACACTTGCAACATCATCTTTACAAGAAATTGAAGAAGAATATGATGATGGAAAATTTAAAGTAACAGTAATTACATCAGATTATACAGAAGATGGAGAACATGCAGGAGATGACAGAGGAGAAGTATTAGCAGATACATTTAGATTATGGGTTAGCTATAATGGAAAAAATTATACACAAAATGCAGAAGAAGATGGAAAATACATAATAGCTCGTTTTGCATCATTTGATGAAGATAAAAATGCTTGGACATATACACCTTGGGGATATATAACTCCTAAACTATACCCAGCACTTGAAGAAAAAAATGATCCTGAATTCGGAGATTATATAGATTTTAAAATGCCACAAGTTGAATTAGTTCAATTTGCAGTTGCTGATGTTGGACCTAAGGTTGATGAATCAACTGGTGCACCATTAATCACAGAATTATATTATAAAGGAGATGCTTCTCTTTTAAATGAGAGAACAAAAACATTTATAAATAATACAGGAAATATCTATAAAGCACCACCTTACATAAAAAAAGCTACACCACCTCAAAATGTAAAATTAGGATTTGAAAGTACTTATAGAGTAAAAATAGAATATGATGATTACTTTGAAGTAAAAGACGGAAGTCAAACAGGAAATATTGAAATTACAGACGTATACAAACCAGATATGACAAAGAGAAATGATTTAATTGCTTCATCAAAAATAAGCAATGTTACATATCATTTAGGAAATGCTGATGAAAAGGCTTGGGTTGAATTTGATTTCACACCTAGTGCTCAGTTCTCAGCAAATGAAGTAGCTTATGATATAACTTGGAAAGGTGTCGTAGGACACTCAAGCCAAAAAGCTCCAATGCCAGCTAACTATGCTGTTGGAAACAAATGCGATTTCTGTGCATTAGCTGGTCAAGGAATTGACTGCAATGTTTTTGCACAACCTGAATTAATGGATACATCAAATGTATCAGCAAAAGACTGGAAAACAAGAGATGACAATGGTCAAGAAGTTAGTTTACCAGAAGAACTTGCTGGTGCAGACTTAGATAAATTATCACACAGATTAACATTATCAACAACAACAATTGCAGATGATAAAAGCTTAGACATGGTTAACATGGTTGACGGATTGAAAAATTCAAGCGCAAAAACAGAAAGCTATAATATAAGAATGCAATTATGTAAAAAACAAGTTGTTAATACAGGAGATTCAGTTAGAATAAGACTTGGATTCCCAGAAGGAACAACTTATGAAGATTATATTTCAGGAAGAAGAGAATTTAAAGTATATCACTATTCTTATGACTCTCTAGGAAATATAACAGGATACAAAGAAATTGAAGTTGAAGTTGTACCACAAGGATTAATACTATATGTAGACTCTTTCAGCCCATTCACAATAGCTGGAATTGAAGTACCAGAAAATGAAAGAGCAGCAAAAGCAGAAGCAGCAAAAGCAAAAGTACTTATGTTATCAAGCACAGAAGGTGGATATGTAACATATAACAATTCTGAAACAGAAAAAATAGAGATGGACGACAAAGATGAAGTTGAACTAGTAATACATCCAAACACAGGAAAGACTGTTGAAAGCATTTCAGTAGGAAGCAAAATAGTTCCACTTGCAGATATAGAACAAAAAGATGATGGAACATATACATTCAAAGTACAAAAAGCAGACTTAGCAGAAGGAACAACAATGGTATATGTTAAACTTATGTCTTCACTAATTGTTCAAGAAGATCTTGATCAAAACCATGGAGAACAAGTTGAACAACCTGAAGAAGATAATTACATGGATACAGTAGATCAAGATGGAAATGGATACTGTGATATACATCCATCATTTGCAAAATCAATTCAATCATTAATAGACGAGAAAACAGTAAAAGGAATTAAAGTTGAAGTTTTAGATCAAAATGGAAACGTTATACAAGATACAAGCAAATTACTTGGAACAGGAATGAAAATTAAAATTTCTAATGAAACAAATACAATATATACAGAAACTGAAATAGTTGTTTCAGGAGATATGACTGGAGACGGATTAATGAATGCTAACGACATCAAAGACTGGAGAATAGGAATATTATCTGAATCACTTCAAGGAGCATTCAAAATGGCAGCAGATTATAACAATGATGGAAAACAAGACGCCAATGATATGAAAAATATGAGAACTGATATAGTATCATCACTTTAATATATTAAAATCAATGGAAGGGAAGTATAAAAATGAATCTTAAAATAAAAAAAGTCTTTGCAGTAATTTTGACATTAATAATAATCAGCATTACAGGTAGCGTATTTGCAGCTGATATAACAATTGGAGGAATTTCACTATCAACAGATAAAACCGTAGAACAAGGAAAAGAATTTACAGTTAAAATTAATCTATCAAATTTCCAAACATCAGCAACTACAGTTACTATTATAGGAAAAATAGATTATGATAAAACAAAACTAGAATATGTTTCAAATTCAATATCTTCAAATACAGCAGAAGGCTGGGATGATGTAGCATCATTAGGAGAGCAATGCTTTAAAGAAAGCAATATGGGATTCCTATTTGAAAATAGAAGTGCAGCAAAAATCGGAAAAGATAGTAATTTCTTGACTTTAAAATTTAAAGCAAAAGCAGATGTTGAAGGAGATGCTAATATTACAGTAAATATTAATTCAGTATCAGATGCTACTAACTTTGACGGTGCTTCTACAAAAATAACAATTACAAAGCCTGTTCAAAAACAAGATACTAACGGAACAGACAAAAACCAATCAAATGACAAAAATGTAGCTAGTAATAATAATAATCAATCTACTAACTCTACAAAAAAGGATAATACAATAAAAACAGGAAAATTACCACAAACAGGAGAGAATAATACTTTATGGAGTGTATTTATAGTTTGTGCATCTGCTTCAGTAGTAGCATTTGTATTATATGAAAAAGAAAAATATAATGAAAATAGACAAGACAAATAAAAACAATAATATTCAAAAAAGTTAGATGTTTTTCACATCTAACTTTTTTGTGCTTTCAATCAAGTTTTAGTTATATTCCTACAAATAATTATTCATACAAACTAGGCTCGTACAAATCTTCTATATAAACATCTTGATCTCCAGAACCATCAATAAATCCTACAGTTGCTACATTATCTCTTACTTCTTGAATCCAAACAGGTCTATCATCATAAAGAACTTCACATTTTTCCTTATTTTTTAAAATTTCATGTATTCTTTGAATATTCATAAAAAACCTCCATATAAAAAATAATTCTCATAAAAACAGTATATACAAGTTTTGGACAAAATATAACTTTAAATGTATAATTTTTTGTTTATGACAAATAATAGTTTTAAAGTAAATTAAAAGGAGGAATAGTTTTGAAAGCAACAGGCGTAGTTAGAAGAATAGATGATTTAGGAAGAATAGTAATTCCAAAAGAAATAAGAAAGGTACTTCGAATAAAAGAACGGTGATCCACTTGAAATCTTCACTGATAAAGAAGGGGAAGTAATCTTGAAAAAATATTCTCCTATTGGTGAACTTTCAGAATTTGCAACTGGATATGCAGAAACTTTGTCAAAAACAACAGGACACATTGCTTGTATAACTGACAAAGATACAGTAATTGCTGTATCTGGTGGTTCAAAGAAAGAATTTCTTGAACAAGATTTATCTAAAGAATTGGAACAATTAATGGATGATAAAGAAATATATATAAGCAAGGATAACAATGAAGTATCTATACCAGTTGTAAAAAATGACAATAAAGAAAGAAGATTTAATTCACAAGTTGTATACCCAATAATTGCTCAAGGAGATGTTATCGGAAGTGTTATTCTTTTATCAAAAGACCCAAAAACAAAGATGGGAGAAACAGAAGCAAAAGTTGTTGAATCTGCAGCAGGCTTTTTAGGAAGCCAAATGGATATTTAGTAAGAAGAAATTTTCTATTAGATAAAATATCTTGAGGATGTGTCCT
This sequence comes from uncultured Clostridia bacterium, assembly GCA_947624905.1. GTDB lineage: Bacteria > Bacillota > Clostridia > TANB77 > CAG-508 > JAAWPK01. Next base: position 6,109 of record CANQMI010000017.1, on the reverse strand, counting down.
TGAGATATTTTTTTGCAGAAATTTTCTAAAAAAAGCCATATATCTTACTCTTGTATTAAAATAAAAAATACGATATAATTTAGGAAGTTAAAGGAGTATAAAATGGATTTAAATAAAAATGTTCAATACGTAAAAGGTGTTGGAGAAGAAAGAAGTAAAACATTAAATAGACTTGGCATATTTACGTTAGAAGATTTAATTACATATTATCCAAGAGATTATCAAGATAGAAGCAAAGCAAAAAAACTTCAAGATACAGTAGATGGAGAAGAAGTTTTGATAAAAGCAACCGTTGTAACTAAAATGCAGGTTATTTCTACAAGAAATAGAAGGATGAAAATCTGTAAAATGATTGTAAGAGACGACACAGATGCTTGTGAAGTGGTTTGGTACAATCAGCCATATTTAAAGCAAAGGTTCATGATAGGAGAAGAATATAATTTCTTTGGAAAAATTTCTAAGTCAAGTGGCCACATAGTGATGAATTCGCCTGTATTTGATCAAGATGGAGTATGCAACAATACAGGAAAGATAATACCAATATATCCTCTAACATATAAGATATCGCAAAATCAAATAAGAAAAATAATAGAGAATGGTTTAAGTTTAGTTGAGAATAATTTAGAAGAAACTATGCCAAAATATATTTTGGAAGAATATAAATTGCTTGATATAAACTCAGCAGTACATAAAATACATTTTCCTGAAAATTTTCAAGATTTCGAAAAAGCGCGAACAAGACTTGCCTTTGAAGAATTATTGGTAATGCAGTTATTACTTTTAAATTTGAAGAATAAAGCCATGAAAAAAGAAAGTGGAATTGCATTTGACAAAAATGTCAAGATGTCTGATGTTATAAATACACTTCCTTTCAGATTAACAAATGCACAAATAAGAAGTATAGAAGAAATAGACAGAGACATGGAATCTGATAGATCCATGAATAGATTATTGCAAGGAGATGTTGGATCTGGAAAAACAGTTGTTGCAATAATTGCTGCATATAAAGCCGTAAAATCAGGATATCAAATGGCAATAATGGCACCAACATCAATTTTAGCATCACAACACTTAGAAAGCTTTAGAAACATCCTTGAACCTTTTGGCATAAAGTGTGAATTACTTATAAGTAACATGACTACCAAAAAGAAAAGAGAGGTATTAGAAGGAATTGAAAACGGAACAATAGATGTAATTATTGGTACTCACTCAATTCTACAGGAGAACGTTAAATTTAAAAATTTAGGACTCGTAATAACAGATGAACAACATAGATTTGGGGTAAATCAGAGAAAAATCATAAGCGAAAAAGGAAAAAATGTTGATAAATTAGTAATGACAGCTACACCAATCCCAAGAACTCTAGCACTTATATTATATGGTGATTTGGATATTTCCATAATAGATGAATTACCTCCAAATCGAAAGAAAATAGATACATTTGCAGTTGGATTTTCTATGGAAGACAGAGTAAACAATTTCATAAAAAAACAGGTCGATCAAGGAAGACAAGCATATATTGTATGTCCTCTTGTTGAAGAAAATCAAGACATTGACGCAAAATCAGTTTTAGAATTATTTGAAAAGTATAAGACACAAGTTTTTAGTGAATATAGGGTAGAATACATACATGGAAAATTAAAACAAAAAGAAAAAGATGAAATAATGAAAAAATTTCAAGAGGGCAATATAGATATTTTAATATCAACAACGGTTATAGAAGTTGGAGTAAATGTGCCAAATGCAAGTATAATGGTTATTCAAAATGCAGAAAGATTTGGATTAGCAGCTCTTCACCAGTTAAGAGGAAGAGTTGGAAGGGGAGAATATCAATCATATTGTATACTTAAATATCAAGGAAAATCTGAAAATGTAAGAGAAAGAATGAAAGTAATGCAAGAAACAAATGATGGATTTGTAATATCTGAAAAAGATTTAGAGTTAAGGGGCTCTGGAGAATTTTTTGGAACAAAACAACATGGAATACCTGATTTTAAAGTTGCAAATCTTTTTCAAGATATGGGAATTTTAAAAAAGGTCCAATCATTAGCCATAAAAATAATAAATGATGATGAAAATTTAGAAAAAGATGAAAATATTTTATTAAAGAAAGCAATAGACAAAAAATTTGATGGAAATATCGAAATATAACAAAAAAAATAACAAAAATTACTTGATATTTTTTCAAGATTATTGTATGATATTATATGTAAATTTAAAACTAAAAATATATTTAGGAATAAGGGGAACTAAAAATGAAAAAAATAATAGTGTTTGCATTAGTAATCTTATCAATAGTAATGTTATATGCAACTAATGTGTTTGCCACAGATGAAATATTAAATTCATCTACAACAAGCTCATTAATAAAAATTTCAGAAGAACAAAAAAAGGATTTACAGGGATTCATAGATCTTTATGATGGATCAGAAACGTATGGATTCACAGCATTTGTGCTTGATAAAATAAGAATTTTCAGTATACCTTTTTGTTTTCTAGGAGTAGTAATAAGTGCTGTATACCAATATGTAATAGGTATAAGAAAACTAGACGTAAGATACAAAGGTTTTTATACAATGATAGCATTTATTACATTATTTGTAATTGCACAAGTTTTACCACTTGTATTTGTAATAGTGATAAAAGGATTTGGAAGGAGTTAACGAATGAAAGTCTTATTTGCTGTTAATAATGAAGAAATATCAGAATCAATTATCAAATTATATCAAAAAGAATATAGAGAAATAATATCTGGTAAAAATGTTTATTATTTTAATGCAATTGTAAAAGAACTACAAAGAGATCAAAGTTATGATAGAGTGGTAATAAGTGAAGACTTAGAGCCATACACAAATAGTAACGTTGATTTTATAGATAAATTTTTATTTGAACAATTAGATAAAATTAGTGATGAAGCAACAACTGATACGGGAGCAGATATACCAATTATATTTATAGCAACTGATAGACGCTCAAAATCTGATAATTTATTATCTAAACTATTTTCAATAGGTGTTTATGATGCACTTCTTGGTGCAGACAGAAGTATTCCAGAAGTTTGTAAATTATTAAATAAACCTCGTACAAAGAAAGAAGCTAAAGTATATTATAAAATAGAAACTGATGAAGTAGAATATAAAGCAGAATCAGAGGATAGTGTAAGTGAAACAGAAATCCAAAATATTTTAACATATTATAAAAGATTAGGAAGAAATACAGATAGATATGTAGAAAGCTTTGATAATATAGCTGCTCAATACAATGATGCACAACTTAGAATAATATCTACTTTCTTACCAATAGGTGTAAGAGCAGTTCTTGAAGCAGAATCTCCTAAATATCAATCAATCATGACTTTTGGTGAGGGAACATATAAAAATAATGAACAAAAAACTGAACCAAAAGATGATTTAAAAATTGGATTTATAGAAACACAATCTAACAAAGGAAGACCTACAAAACCAGTAGTTATTCCTTCAGCAGTTAATAAAGACGCTGTAAGTAAACTTACAAGAAAGACTGAAGATCAAGAAGATGAAATTCCTCAAACTCAAGAAGCAGAAGAACCTGTAAGAAGAGGCAGAGGAAGACCAAAAAAACCAGTAGAAAATGTAGAAGGGGAAGAAACAGTCAAGAGAAAAAGAGGAAGACCAAAAAAAGAAACAGTGGAAGAAAATCAAGATGATAATGTACTTCCTGGATTCGAAGAAATAGAAGAAAATATTCTTCCTGGATTTGAAGATATAGATACAGAGCAAGAACCTGATACTAACCAAGAAACTACAGATATTCAAGATACTGCTGAATTACCAAATGATGATTTAGCAGGATTAATGTCAAGAGATAAGAAAGTAGTAGCTTTTGTTGGAACAACAAAATGCGGAACATCTTTCTTGGTAAATAATATTGCAGATATACTTGCAAATGCAAATATAAATACAGCAATATTAGATGTTACAAGCAATAAAAATTCATATTATATATATACAAAAAATGAAGAACAACTAAGGAAAAAAGCATTTGGCTGTATGGAAGCTTTAGAGCAAGGCGTTGTAAATGGAATAAATGTAACCAGAAATTTGACTGTATTTACATCAGTTCCAGGTAGAAAAGTAGAAGTAAATGAAGTAAAAACTATACTTGAGACATTATTAAATAAATATTCATTAGTAATATTAGACTGTGATTTTACAACAAATTATGAGTATTTTGAATTGGCACAAGAAATATATCTTGTACAAAGTATGGATATATTAACAATTCAACCACTAACAGCATTTTTGAGAGATCTGGAGACAGAAAACAATAATCTTCAATACAAGTTTAAAATCGTATTAAACAAGGCAATGAAAGTTAGAGGATTAAATGAAAAAACAATAATTGGTGGTATGTCTTGCTACAACAATCCAGAAATGTCTTATATGAGAGAATTATTCAACAGAGATAAAATACAGGCAATAACTATACCATTTGATGAAGAAGCATTATCAAAATATTTATCAGGCATAGTTGATTGCACAGTAACTACAAATGGGTATTCAAAACAATTTATGGCAGAACTAAAAAATCTAGCAGATCAGGTATATCCTTTAGTAACAAATAAATATAAACCAGATTACTCTAAAAACAATAAATTTGCAGATGAAAATCAGGAAAACAATTTTAGTAATAGTATGAATAGTACTTTAGCTAAAATGAAAGGAAATATCAAATAAACAGAGAGGAAATAAAAAATGGTAATTGCTGTAATAATAATATTAGTAATTATAATCATAGCATTATTAGTCTACAACATGGTGATTAATAAAAAGATTAAAACATTTAAAGACATAAACCAAAAAGTTACAAGTTTGAATGTTTTGCAAGACTTTATGAGTACAGTCGGAGACACTATGACTGTAGATGAAAAAATAATCAAAATTAATGAAATATTGATTGAACAATATGCAATTAAATATTCAACTATCGTTATGTTTAACGGTACAGAATATGTAATAAAAGCATCAAATGTAGATAGAAAGCATTGGGAAACATTGAGAAATCTACAAGATGAAGAGATTTTTAAAGACAGTATAACAACTGCAAAGCCTAAATATGTAACTGTCAATAAAGAAGATGAAAGATTACCATATCAAAAAATGGAATTTGGAAGAGCTAAATCTGCTATGTTTTTCCCTCTATATATAGACAATGTATATATAGGATATTGGATAATCGAAAGTGGAAAAATGCACGCATTTGATAATATAGATACAACAATATTAGAGGTAGTAAAAGAAAATATTATATCAATATTTAAGATAGTATCTTACCAAAACATAGTAGAAAGTCTAACAAGACAAGATTTATATTCTGATTTAAAAAGTTCAGAATATTTATACGAAGATGGAAGAAAAATAATAGATAGTTACACTATGTCTACTGTATGTATGTTTAAAATTACAAATTTGGAGGAAACTAATAAGGACGTAAACAGAGATACTGGAAATCAAATGATAATAGATGTATGTGATTATATAAAAGAAAAATTATCTAAGGAATATTTATTTGTTAGATATATGGGACCTAAGTTTGTAATAGTATTTTCAGGTGTTGATACAGATGGAGTTGTAGAGTTTTTAAATGATGTAAAAAGAGAAGTAGAAAATCTAGAAATTGAAGATGTAGTTGCAGCAGAAGAGAATGAAAAAGACACTAAAAAGAAGAAAAAACAAGTAGTTGTAACACATCCAAAATTAAACTTTATTCTTACAACATATTATAAAGGAACAGCCTTAGAGGTAGTACTTAAAAAACTAGAAGAATACTTAGACACAGCAAAGCCAGATGAAAGTGATATTAATCAAATATAGTTAGGAGGAAAAAAGATGGATTTAGATAAGACAATGAATTTTAAGGTAGAAAATGACAAAAATGTTAAATACAAAGAGGTGCTTACAGAAGTATATAAGGCACTAGAGGAAAAGGGATATAATCCAGTTAATCAAATAGTTGGATACATTTTATCAGGTGATCCAACATATATTACAAGCCACAATGATGCAAGAAATATAATTAGAAAAGTGGAAAGAGACGAGTTACTAGAAAAAATGGTAAAAACATATATAGG
>CANQMI010000016.1 GCA_947624905.1 uncultured Clostridia bacterium | reverse complement strand
ATGGTAGGTGTATTTGATACAGCATTCCATCAAACAATGCCAAAAGAAAATTATATTTATCCAATACCTTATGAATATTATGAAAAATATGGAGTACGTAGATATGGATTCCACGGAACATCTCATAGATTCGTATCTGAAAGAGCAGCTGAACTTTTAGGAGGACAAAGAGATGATTTGAAGATAGTTACTTGTCATTTAGGACAGGGAGCAAGTTTAGCAGCAATAAAAGGTGGCAAATCATTAGATACAAGTATGGGATTAACACCACTTGCTGGTATTCCAATGGGAACAAGATGTGGTGATATAGATCCTGCAATTATTAAATACTTGATGGAAAATGAAAATTTAAGCATTGGTGAAGTTGATACAATATTAAATAAAAAATCAGGAGCATTTGGAATTTCAGGAATAAGTCCTGATTTCAGAGATATCGAAATAGAAGCAGAAAAAGGAAATGAAAGAGCAAGCCTTGCGCTAAATAATTACAATTATTTAGTTGCTCAATACATTGCAAAATATGCAGTAACACTTCAAGGAATAGATGCAATAGTATTTACAGCAGGAATTGGAGAAAATGCTGGAACAACAAGAAAAGGAATCTGCGACAAACTAGCATTTATGGGAGTAAAAATTGATGATGAAAAGAATAAAACAAGAGGACAAGAAATTGAAATATCTACTCCAGATTCAAAAATAAGAGTATTTGTAATACCTACTAACGAAGAATTGGTAATTGCAAGAGATACAATGAATTTAGTAAAATAATTATGAAATTATCTTCTCTAAGGATAACCTTGAGAAGATAATTTTTAAAATAAAAGGAGGAAAAATATGGCAAAAATCTTACCAGATATATCAAGAACTTTTAATGAATTTTTATTACTACCAAATCTAACATCAGAAGAATGTATTCCAGAGAATGTATCACTAAAAACACCATTAGTTAAATTTAAAAAAGGAGAAGAACCAAAGTATTATGCAAATATTCCAATGGTTTCAGCAATTATGCAATCTGTTTCTGGAGAAAAAATGGGAATCGCTTTAGCTCGTGAAGGTGGACTTAGTTTCATATATGGAGCACAATCTATAGAAGAACAGGCTGAAATGGTGTATAGAGTAAAAAAACACAAAGCCGGATTTGTAATAAGTGATTCAAATGTTAAAAGTGGAACTACTTTAAGAGAAGTAATGGCTTTATCTAAGAAAACAGGACATTCTACAGTAATTGTAACAGATGATGGAACAGCAAATGGAAAGTTTTTAGGTATAGTTACAGATAAGGATTATAGACCTTCTAAAGATGACTTGAATGCTCCTATAGATAACTATATGACAAAAGCACAAGATACTATTTCTGCAAAAAAAGGTATCACTTTATCAGAAGCAAATGACATTATATGGGATAAAAAAATAAACTGCTTGCCAATACTTACAGAAGAAGGAAATCTAAAATATCTAGTATTTAGAAAAGACTATGAGGAAAGAAAAAATAACCCAAATTCTTTATTAGATGAAAATAAAAGATATATTGTCGGTGCAGGAATTAATACTAGAGATTACGAGGAAAGAATACCAGCTTTAGTAAAAGCAGGTGTAGATATTTTATGTATTGATTCTTCAGATGGATATTCTGTATGGCAAAAAAATACAATAGAGTTTGTTAGACAAAAATATGGGGAAGATGTAAAAATAGGAGCTGGAAATGTTGTAGATGCAGAAGGATTTAGATATTTAGCAGATGCTGGTGCCGACTTTATAAAAGTTGGAGTAGGTGGAGGCTCTATCTGTATAACTAGAGAAACAAAGGGAATAGGTAGAGGACAAGCAAGTGCGTTGATAGATGTAATACAAGAAAGAGACAAGTATTTTCAAGAAACAGGAGTATATATTCCAGTATGCTCTGATGGAGGAATAGTACACGACCACCACATTACGATTGCTTTAGCATTAGGAGCAGACTTTGTGATGATGGGAAGATATTTTGCAAGATTTGATGAAAGTCCAACTAGAGTACTAAAAATAGGAAACAACTATGTCAAGGAATATTGGGGAGAGGGATCTAATCGTGCTAAAAATTGGCAAAGATATGACCTAGGAGGAGATAAAGAAAAATTATCTTTTGAAGAAGGTGTAGATTCATATATTCCTTATGCAGGACCTTTAAAAGATACTTTAGATGTAACTGTTTTGAAAATAAAATCAACTATGTGTAATTGTGGAGCAACAACTATTGCTGAATTACATAAAAAAGCTAGATTAACATTAGTTTCAGATGTAAGTATTTCAGAAGGAAAAGCACATGATGTTATCTTGAAAGAAATCGATAATTCATATAAAAACTAATTATATAACCTATAATAATATTTATTTACAAAAAGATGCGTCCCAGCGACCAACCGGAGCGAAGCGTAGGGCGCTTTTTGCAGCCTACATTATTAAAAATATAATTTGTAGGCTGCAAACGACAAGTCTTTTGAAAAATAAATATTATTATAGGTTTATTTTATGCAGATTTACATAATTTGACTTTTAAATGAAATGTTGCTATAATTAGTATATATACTAGCACCTTGACATTTTATTTTCCCAAAAATTGTAGAAAGGGTGAAAAAATTGACAAAACATAGAAACTGTAGAACCGTTAAGGACTTCTCTCGGAAGGAAATCCATGGCATAGCTATGCTGTATGCGGAAGGACTGTACACCTATCATGATTTTGTCTCTCAGTATATGGCATCACAAAGTACGTTTTATTCTATTTTGTCTAAGGCAGTTATAGAACAGATAGTACCTGATGATGTTGCTGAAGACATCAAGAATGTTAGCGCTGCAAATTCTGTTTTGAAGGTGGAAACTATATCGAAGAATGGAAAGAAGGCAAGTGATGCAGGACAACGTGGACTTCGGGCATGGAAAAAGCGTTTGATAAGAAGGCAAAATTTCCAATTTCCTAAGCAAGAGGCAATCAAAATCGCAGAAAACTATGCAAAAAGTCCACTTCCACAGAAAGATTTTTCAAGAGAAAATTACATGCCAGTTAAACTGCTTAGCCAAACACTGAAACGGGCAATTATTCTCAACTGGATTCCAGATAGTTTGGTAGAAGAGCTAAGGCAGAAAGCTTTAATCTACAATGATCAAGAGCGAGTTAATCGATTCTTTGATCTGCTTTCAAGAGCACGTAAGGAAAATAAATGTCAAAAAAGGAAGTGATTTTCACTTCCTTTTTATATTGTTATTCCCATTCAATTGTAGCAGGTGGTTTAGACGTTATATCATATACAATCCTATTTATATTTTTAATTTCATTTACAATTCTAGTAGAAACTTTTTCTAAAACATCATAAGGAATCTTTGCAAAGCTAGCAGTCATAAAATCAGAAGTTTCAACAGCTCTTAAAGCTAAAGTATAATCATAAGTTCTGTCATCACCCATAACACCTACAGATTTTAAATTCGTTAAAACTGCAAAATATTGATTTAAAGTTCTATCAAGTCCTGCTTTTGCAATTTCATCTCTGAATATATAATCAGCCTCTTTCAAAATGTCAAGCTTTTCTTGAGTAATGTCTCCAATTATTCTTATAGCAAGTCCTGGTCCAGGGAAAGGTTGTCTATATACTAAATTTTCAGGAATACCAAGCTCTAATCCAGTTTTTCTAACCTCATCCTTGAATAAATCTCTTAAAGGCTCTATTATTTCCTTGAAATCCACATAGTCTGGAAGACCCCCAACATTGTGATGACTTTTTATTGTTTGTCCTTTTCCTACGCCACTTTCTATTACATCAGGATAAATTGTACCTTGTACTAGAAAATCTACTTTACCTATCTTTTTAGCTTCTTCTTCGAAAGTCCTTATAAATTCTTCTCCTATTATCTTTCTTTTTCTTTCAGGATCAGTAACACCAGCAAGTTTAGATAAAAATCTATCTTTGGCATTGACTCTTATAAGGTTTATATCAAATTGCTCTTTAAATACTTTTTCAACTTCGTCGCCCTCATTTTTTCTAAGCAATCCATGATCAACAAAAATACAGGTCAAGTTTTTTCCGAATAGCTTTGTTTAGTAAAACTGCAGCAACAGAAGAATCTACTCCTCCAGATAAAGCGCAAAGGGCCTTTTTATCGCCAATTTTTTCTTTCAAGTTTGTAACTGTTTCATCTACAAAAGAAGACATATTCCAATCGCCTTGACAATTACATATATTATACAAGAAATTATGTATTATTTTGATTCCATTTTTTGTATGATTAACTTCAGGATGAAATTGAATGCCATATATTTTTCTAATATCATTAGACATTCCAGCAATTGGACAATCATCTGTGTAAGCAATTTTTCTAAAACCTTCTGGTAATTTCGAAACATAATCATTGTGAGTCATTAAACAGTCATTTTTGATATCAAAACCAGCAAAAAGAGGGGAGGTATTATCAAGGTTTACAGATTTTGTACAATATTCTCTTCTACTTGCTTTTTCAACATTTCCACCTAAAATATGGCTTATTAACTGCATACCATAACAAATTCCTAAAATAGGAATACCTAAATTAAATATCTCTTGATTTACAGTTGGAGCATCTTTTTCATAAACACTCGCAGGACCACCTGTAAAAATAATTCCTTTTGGAGAAATTTCTTTTATTTTATCTATACTTATATCAAATGGAACTATTTCAGAATACACATTACATTCTCTAACACGTCTTGCAATTAATTGATTAAATTGTCCATAAAAATCTAAAATAAGTATTTTTTCATTATTTTTCATATCAAACCTCCATATGCAATTATTTTATATCAATAATCAACAATTGTAAAGGTTATTATTTTTTATAATTTATATAGTCGCAAATTTTACATAATTTCATAGAATATATGGAGCAATAGTTAGGGGGTAATTTTTTGAATATCAAGGGTAAAAAAATAACATTTGGATTAACGAGTTCTTTTTATACATTTGCAAATACAATAGTTGAAATAAAAAAAATTATGTTAGGAGGCGGAGAAATTATCCCAGTTATGTCTGAAGGGGCATATACAACAGATACTAAATATGGAAAAGCTTCAGATTTTATTTCTAAAATAGAGGAAATTACAAATAGAAGAGTAATTTATAAAATGGCAGAAGCAGAGGAAATAAATTCTGACATAATGGTTATAGCACCATGTTCACGGAAATAGCATAGCAAAACTGGCAGCATCTATATATGATACATCAGTACTTATAGGAGTCAAGGCACATCTAAGAGATAGCAAACCTGTGCTTCTTGGAATCACTGCAAAAGATGGACTTAGTTCAAATGCAGAAAACATAGGTAAATTATTAAATAGAAAAAATATATTTTTTATTCCATTTACACAAGATAATCCGATTACAAAACCAAATTCTTTATCATTTTCTCCAAGATATATTATAAAATCAATAGAAGATTCTTTGGAATACCATCAAACTCAACCAATTCTGTTATAAAGAATATATGTACAAACATTTTTTTGCAAAAATTTTAAAAAAAGTATTGACAACAAATTTTTGTTCGTGTATAATAATAACAAATAAACGAATAAGCGTTTGCAAAAAAGGAGAGATAATCATGGTAATAAAAAATAAGAAAAAATTTGTAAAATCTATATTAATAATAATAGGAATAATAGTATTTGCTAATTTACTATTTGCCGATAAATCATATTCACATCAAGAGGTAAAATATAAAACATTAGCAGTAGTCTCAGGAGATTCTCTATGGGATATAGCAAAGGAAGAAAGAAATAATAATAATTATTATCAAGGAAAAGACATAAGAGATATTATACAAGATATACAAGATGTAAATAATCTTGATAATTGTAATTTAAAAGTGGGACAAACATTGAATATACCTACATATTAATTTTGAATAATAGAATATATTAATAAAATATATTAATGAAACATACTATAAAACAAAATCATAGTTATTGTATTTTACAAGTAATATTATCAAAAATAACCAAAACTTTACTTATTATGTAAAATATGGTATAATATAAATACAAAAGGAGCGAATGTGCTCTGTGTAAGCGTCAAAAAAAATAAAAAATGGGAGGACAGAAAATGGTACCAGTTTTTCTTGACGTTGCGTACAAAGACAGCAATGGAGAGCTTCAAAGAGTTGATACTCTTCCGGCAGTCGAAAGCAAGGCGTTCATCTACGCTCAGCTTGCTGATGGAATTTTCTGCATCAAGAGAATTCTGACAGGCAGGGATCCGCACAGTGGCGACTTTGATCTGAGAGGAAAAACTATCGAAACAAGGATAACCACTATAAGCCCTGACTTCTGTGCTTTTCATCCCACCACAAGAGTGAATAGAAGCACGATCAATGAGGTGATGAATATCCTGAGCGAGACTTTCGGCTAAACTAAAAATCCCTTTCTTGATTTTTATCAGAAAGGGATTTTTAGTTTTTTAATATAAAAGAAATTTAGTTACTCTCCAGATAAAGGATTTCGAGATACGGCATCTTGTATCTGTTTACTAGCAACATGTGTGTAAATCTCAGTTGTAGCTATACTTTCATGTCCTAAGAGTTCTTGAAGGGCCCTTATATCAACATCTCCGTATTGATACATCAAGGTTGCGGCAGTATGCCTTAATTTATGAACTGAATACTTATTTATATCAAGACCTGCATTTTTTAATTCCTTTTCTACTATATGTTGAACAGTTCTACGACTTATTCTTTCTAATCTTTCACTTAAAAACAAAGCATTTCTATCTTCATATTTTATTCTGTCATTTGGCCTAACCTTTAAATAGTCATTGATAGCTTTCATACAATTTTTATTTAGATAAATTGTACGCTCTTTATTTCCTTTTCCAATGACAGTCATTCTACATTCATCAAATTGTATATCGTTTAAATTAATTCCTACGAGCTCAGATAAACGCATGCCACAATTTAAAAATAAAGTTATAATTGCAAGATCTCTTTTACAATTACGATTACTTTCATCAGCAGCTACTTCAAGCAATTTTTTACTATCTTCAAGAGTTAAATATTTTGGAAGTCTTTTATCAAGTTTAGGAGTTTCTAGATTTTGAGCAGGATTAATAACCATTTTCTTTTCTTTTTGACACATATAATTAAAAAACACTCTTATAGTTGAAACTTTTCTTGCGATTGTAGCAGGTTTACTATTAAAGTTACTTTTCAAATAGTATAAGTAAGAGTGAATGTCATCCAATGTGATTTTCTCTAAAAAATCTAGATCTAATGAGTGAATATCTACTTCTTTAATATTATCATTTGAAGATAAACCTAAGTGATTAGACATAAATTTGAAAAAGTTCGACAAATCATAATTATATTCTTTTACGCTATTTATAGATTTATTTAATATAACAGTAGAATAATGAAGAAAATCATTCAAAAAACTAGGATTTTCTGCACTTTCAATCATATTTCCCTCCAAAACACATATAATTAATACAATATTACTAAACTATCAAGTTTAATTTAATGCTATTATATCAAAAAAATAAACAATAATAAAGAAAATTTAATAAAATATTAAATTTATAAAATATTTTTCTTGAATATTTTTATCATATATGTTAAAATGTTTATAATGCGTTAAATATAGGGGCATAGTGTTAATGGTTAGCACGATGGTCTCCAAAACCACAAGTCTGGGTTCGAATCCTAGTACCCCTGCCATAAAATACAGCTAAATAGCCTGAACATTAGCATTTCAGCAGTGCTTAAATTGACAATTCACATAAAAAATAGTATAATTAAAGTATATAAACTTGGTATGTCTTTTGCGTATTTGCGGAAGATAATCAAGAGAGGATTCTTTCAAAAAAACATATATGGAGGTCAAGACTATGAAAAATCCTAACACCAGTGAAGTCAATCAAGAGTGCTATGCTCCCGAATGGTATGTACAGGTAGTTCAAGAGTTGAAAGAGCTTTCCAAAGAAGTAAGCCATTTTTCCAGCTTTTCCAGCGAGGAGTGGGGCAAGATTGAAGGAATGCTCTATCAGGGGACCGTATAAGGACCCTTGAAGAAGAAAAGTCCAGTTCTACTGGGCTTTTTCTGTTGCACAAAAATATTTTTTTAAAATAGCAATCAAGAATTTTGTTTTTTAAAATAATTTTTTATAAAAATTTATATTTTTCTGTTTACTTTTGTCAAAAGTTAATATACAATATAGATGTAAAACTAAAGAAATGGGGATTATAATTTATGAAAATTTTAATGCTTACATGGGAGTATCCACCAAGGATAGTAGGTGGAATATCAAGAGTTGTATATGATTTATCTTGCAGACTAATCAAGGATGGACATGAGGTTACAGTTGTAACATATAAAGAAGGAAACGCACCATATTTTGAAATAGATAAAGGTGTAAAAGTATATAGAGTTGATAACTATATGATAAATCCAAACAATTTTATCGATTGGATAATGCAACTTAATTTTAATTTAATAGCAAAGGCGAGTGAAATAATAGCAAAGGAACGGAAAATTTGATATTATACACGCGCATGATTGGCTAGTTGCATATGCGGCCAAAACATTAAAAGATTCGTATAATATCCCAATTTGTGCAACAATACATGCAACAGAAAATGGTAGAAATAGTGGTATACATGATGACACTCAAAAATACATAAATGATACAGAATGGATGCTAACCTATGAAGCAACAGAAGTTATAGTAAATAGCAATTATATGAAATGTGAAATGCAAAGACTTTTCGGACTTCCATTTGAAAAAATAAGTGTAATCCCAAATCGGAATTAATATGAATATGTATTCAGGTATAGAAAAGAACTACGATTTTAGAAGACAATTTGCATCAGATAACGAAAAAATAATAATGTGTGCAGGAAGATTAGTATATGAAAAAGGATTTCAATATTTAATATCTGCAGCACCAAAAATTCTAGCAGGATACAATGATTCTAAATTTATAATTGCCGGAAAAGGTGGTATGCTTGATGAATTAAAAGCACAAGCAAATTACCTTGGAATAAGCAATAAAGTATATTTTACAGGACAATTAAATTATAAAGACTTGTATAAAATGTATAAATGTGCAGATATAGCAGTATTCCCAAGTACATATGAACCATTTGGATTAGTTGCAATAGAAGCTATGTATGCTGGAATACCAACAGTTGTATCAGATGTAGGTGGATTAAACGAAATCATAGAACACAGAGTAGATGGAATGAAGAGCTATGCAGGAAATCCAAATTCAATTGCTGATTCTATTCTAGCTCTACTTTATGATCATCAATTAGCTGAAAATATTTCAAAAAATGCAAGAGCAAAAGTAAAAAATATATATAATTGGAATAAAATTGCTCAAGATACACATTTTATATATCAGAAGGCTATATGTCAAACAGTGGCAGAAAGACAAAAACATCAAATCGCTCAAGAAAAGGCAAACAAACAAAGAAGAAAGAGCAAAGGAACACTTATTATGTTCAGGGGCAGAGAAGCTATGGCTTAGTCTTAGTTAATTCTGCTTGAGGCTTTCAAGATATTTATAAGGGGATGTAAAATATGAATGTATATGATACTGCAAACAGATTAGCTAGTGAATTAAAAAATTCACCAGAATATTTAAACTATAAGAAAGTAAAAGAAGAATTAAATAGTCAGCCTGAAATAAAAGAAAAAATGGAACAATTTGAAAAATCAAGATATGAAGTTCAAGTAGAAGCAATTAAAGGTGAAGAAGAAAAGAAAGAAAAAATGGAGCAGATGCAAAAAATATATCTTGATTTAATTCAAAATGATTTAGCTAAAAGATATTTTGATCTTGAATTAAAGTTTAATGTATTACTTGCAGATGTTAACAAAATTATAGCAGAATCAGTTCAAGATGTATTAGTATAAAACAAAGGGATATACTCCCCAGAAATCTGGGGAGCATTATTTATATATAGGAGAAGATTATGAATAAAAAATGGCAGTATAACGAAGTAAATAGAGAAAGAGCCAAAGAAATATCAAAAAAATTTAATATAGGTCTGCTTGCGGCAAGCATTATAGAAAAAAAGGGATTAAATGATGAACAAATCAATGTATTTCTAAATCCGACAAGAGATAATTTTTATGATCCATTTTTGCTACCAAATATGAGTATTGCAACTAAAAGAATAATCAAGGCGATAGAAAATCAAGAGAAGGTCGTTATATTTGGAGACTATGATGTAGATGGAATTACTAGTACAACTGTATTAAAAAGATTTTTAGAAGAAAGAGGACTAACAGTTCGGATATCATATACCTGATAGATTAAAAGAAGGATATGGATTAAATCAAGAAGCAATAAAACATATAGCAGATGAAAATACAACTTTGATGATAACAGTTGATTGCGGAATATCTGGAATAGAGGATGTAGATTATGCAAATGAACTTGGAATAGATACAATAATAACAGATCATCATGAACCACTTGAAGTTTTACCAAAAGCAATGGCGGTAATAAATCCAAAAATCAAAAATAGTAAATATCCATTTAATCAACTTGCAGGTGTTGGAGTTGTATTCAAGTTAATTCAGGCTTTATCAACAGAGTTAAAGCTAGACAATAAAGAATATCTTAAATATCTTGATCTTGTATGTCTTGGAACGATATCAGATATAGTACCATTAGTTGATGAGAATAGAGTTATAGCAAAATTAGGATTGAAATTGATAGAAACAAAAAGAAATCCAGGACTAAAATCTTTAATAGAATCATCAGGATATAATACAATTAATTCAAACGCAATTTCATTTGGAATCGCTCCAAGAGTAAATGCTTGTGGTAGAATGGGATTTGCAGATGAAGCTCTAAAGTTATTCCTTACAAATGATAAATCTGAAATAAAAATTCTTACAGAGGAATTAAATGAATATAATAAACAAAGACAGGACAAAGAAAAAATAATATTTGAAGAAGCTATAGAAGAGATAAATAAAAACAATGAATTAGAAAATGAGATAATAATACTCTCAAAAGAAAATTGGCATCATGGAGTAATCGGTATAGTATCATCAAAAATAACAGATATGTATTTCAAACCAAGTATATTATTGTGTGAAGAAAATGGTATATGTAAAGGATCTGGTAGAAGTATACCAGGGCTAGATTTACACAATGCAATTTGCCAAAATAGTGAGACACTTGAAAAATATGGTGGACACTCTATGGCAGTTGGATTAACATTAAAAAAAGAAAATTTACCTGAGTTTAAAAGAAGTATAAATGAATACATAAAAAGCCTTGATATTCAGACAATACAGCCAATACTTGATATTGATATGGAAATCAAATTAAAGGATTTGAGCATAGGAGAAATACTTGAACTAAAAAAATTAGAACCTTATGGAGAGGCAAATAAAGTGCCAATATTTGCAATCAAGAATCTCAAAATACAATCAATCAGGTCAATAACAGATGGTAAACATATAAAATTACAACTAAGTGATAATAATTTAGTGGTAGATGCTATTGGATTTAATTTAGGAGAGTATGCAGAACATTACAAAATAGGAGAAAAAGTTGATATAGTTGGCAGTGTCGAGATAAATTCATATAATGGACTTGATAGTATCCAAATCAATATAAAAGATATAATGAAATCATTATGAGGAGAGTGAAAAAATCTTATGACAGATGAAATTACAATATATGACATAATTAATACATTAAAAAAGAATAGAAAAAAAGTTAATACGAAGTTAATTTTAAAGGCATATCATTTCTCAAATGATAATCACAAGGAACAAAAGAGATTATCAGGAGAAGACTATATAATACATCCTCTTCATGTTGCAAATATTTTATCTCAAATTAATTTAGATGATGCAACAATCTGTGCAGCACTTTTACATGATGTTGTAGAGGATACAGATATCACAAAGGAAGATGTCATAAGAGAATTTGGAGAAGAAATTGCAGGTATGGTAGACCGGTGTTACAAAACTTGGAAAACTACAATACACTACAAGAGAAGAGCAACAAGTAGAAAATTACAGAAAAATGTTTTTAGCAATGGGAAAAGATATAAGAGTTATTCTTATAAAACTTGCAGATAGATTGCATAATATGAGAACACTTAAATATTTAACAAGAGACAGACAAATAGCAAATTCAAAAGAAACCATGGATTTATATGCACCTCTTGCAAACCGTTTAGGTATGTATTCATTAAAATGGGAATTAGAAGATTTGGCATTTAAATACCTTGAACCTGAGGAATATAGAGAAATCGTTGAAGGATTAGATGAAAAAAGAGAAGAAAGAATAGCATTTATAGAGAAAATCAAAAAACAGATAGCAAATGAATTAAAGATACAGAGAATAGATGCACAAATAACAGGCAGAGCAAAGCACATATATAGTATATACAGAAAAATGCAAAGAGATAACATCACATTAGACCAAGTATATGATTTATTGGCACTTAGAATAATTGTAAATTCAGTGAAAGATTGTTATGCAGCACTCCGGAGTTGTACATGAATTATATAACCCAATGCCAGGAAGATTCAAAGACTATATAGCTCTTCCAAAGGCTAATATGTATCAATCATTGCACACAACTTTAATTGGGCCAAAGGGTACTCCATTTGAAGTGCAACTTCGTACTTGGGATATGCACAGAATCGCAGAATATGGAATCGCTGCACATTGGGCATATAAAGAAGCAAATAAAAATAAAAAAACAACAGTAGTAGTCGAGGATGATAAACTTTCTTGGCTTAGAGAAACACTAGAATGGCAAAAAGATATGCAAGATCCACAAGAGTTCTTGAACACTTTAAAAACAGAGTTATTTGAGGATGAAGTATATGTATTTACGAGAAATGGTGATATAAAAGTTTTACCAAAGGGGTCTACACCTATAGATTTTGCGTATAATGTGCATACAGAAATAGGACATAGAATGACAGGTGCAAAGATAAACGGAAAAATGATGCCAATTATAACAAAATTGAATAATGGAGATATCATAGAAATAATAACGACAGATAATCCAAAAGGGCCAAGTAGAGATTGGTTAAAATTTGTACAAAGTTCAAGTGCTAGAAATAAGATATTACAGTGGTTTAAAAAAGAAGATAGAGAAGATAACATAGAAAAAGGAAAAGAAGCTTTACAGAGAGAAATAAAAAGAATAGGAATGACGGAAACTGATTTATACAAGCAAGAATATGTAAATTCCGCTCTTGAAAGATATAAATTTAATAACATTAACGATATGTATGCTGCAGTTGGATTTGGTACGATTTCTGCAGGAAAAATAATATCTAAATTGTTATTTGAATATAGGAAAGAACATCAAGAAGAAAATATTGAAGAAAAAATAGAAGAACTTTCTGAGAAAAAGAGAAATCTACCTAAGAGTACAAAATCAGGCGTTATTGTAAAAGGAATAGATAATTGCCTTGTAAAATTCTCTAAATGTTGTAATCCAGTTCCAGGAGATGAAATAATAGGATATATAACAAGGGGAAGAGGAGTATCAATTCATAGAAAAGACTGTATAAATATAAAAGATTTATTTCAAGAGGAAGATAGAATAATTGATGTAGAATGGTCTAATGCAGAAAAAGCTTCATATAAAGTTGATATAGAGATACACTCAAATGATAGAGATGGATTAGTTGCTGATATAGCAAAAGAAATGAATAATGAAAAAGCAACAATGCTTGAAATAAACTCTAAAGTTACAAAAGAAAGAATAGTTATAACAAATATAACTCTTGAAGTAGAAAACATAGAAGAATTAAATAAAGCTTTAAAGGCATTAAGGAAAATCGATAGTGTTTATGAAGTCAAGAGAAAGAAATAGAAAAAGAGGTTATGGTAATGATATTAAAGATACTAAAGATAGAAAATCCCGTTAGTAGTTACACAAATTGCTATATAATAGCAGATGAAAAAAAACAAGAAGCAATGGTAATTGATCCAGCTGGAGAATGTGAAAGGATACTTGAAATGTTAAATATATTAAAAGTAAATTTGAAATATATATATTTAACACATTGTCATTCAGATCACATAGGGGCTTTAGAAGAATTAAGAGCAAAGACAGGTGCAAAATTACTATTGCACAGAATTGAAAATGAAAATTTAAAAAATCCGGAAGTAACTCTCACTTCTAACTTAGGAGTAAGCAATATAGAAATAGAAGCAGATGCTCGTGTAGATGATGGAGATTTTTTACATGTGGGAGACATAGAAATAAAGGTGATTCATACACCAGGACACACTAATGGTGGCAGTTCTCTATATATAGAAAAGGAAAAAGTAGTCTTTACAGGAGATACTTTATTCAAGGGAACATATCGGAAGATATGACCTTCCAACAGGAAGCAGAGAGGATATACTTGAATCGATAAAAACTAAATTACTTACTTTGCCAGATGAAACAGTTGTATATCCAGGACATGGTATGCCCACTATAATCTCTGAAGAAAAGGGATTATATTAAAATTAATATTCATAAATTATCCTTGTTCAACATATAATTAATGTAGACTCAAGTATTAAAAGGAGTAATTATGAATATTGCAGTAATTAATTTAAGAGATATAATAAAATATGGAATATGCTTTATAATAATACTATTTATAGTATCTTTTGGAATAAAAGCAATTTTTGAGCAAAATAAAAATTATGAAATAAATGAAGGAATTTTAAGTGAAATACAAAATTCCTCTTTTTTATACTGCCTCAAGAATGAACTAGCTCTTTTCTCGGAACAGAAAAAATCGGAGAAAGAAGCATTTAATTTTGAAAAAATAAATACAAAAGAAATATTAAATATTGAATTAGCAATGATACCTAATTTAATAGAGAAAAAAGAAGAAGAAAATAATCAAGAAGAAATAGCTGAAAACACAGAAACACAAGAAAATCAAAGTGAGGATATAGAACTTCCAAAAACAAATGTACAAACAAAAGTAATAGATAAAAATAATATAACAGCATCATTTAATACCACATTGGATAATGTTAAAATCAAGAATGAAACAAAATTCAATATATCAGATTTAAAACCAAACTATGAGTTAAAAAATAAAAATAAAGTTGTGATATATCACACACACACTTGTGAGAGTTATACTTCAAGCGATAAATTTAATTATAAAATGACAGGCGTATATAGAACAACAGATTTAAATTATACGGTTTCAAGAGTAGGAGATGAATTAGAAAAATACCTTGTAGAATATGGAAAAAAAGTAATACATAATAAAACATATCATGATTATCCAGCATATAATGGTTCATATCGGAAGGTCATTGGAAACCTTTACAAATATTTTAAAAGAAAATCAAGATGCAGAAATAGCAATAGATTTACATAGAGATGCTATCGGAAATAGCAACACTTATGGCCCAACTGTTCAAATAGGGGATGAAATATGTGCTCAGGTAATGTTTGTTATGGGTTCAAACGGCTCACGGACTTTATCATCCAAATTGGAAACAAAACATGCAATTCGCAATCAAGGTCCAACAAATTGCAGACCAAATGTATCCAGGCTTATTTAGGCCTATAATTTTAAGAAATGCAAGATATAATCAGCACCTAACAACAGCAACCTCCATTATAGAAGTGGGAGCTACAGGAAATACGTTAGATCAATGTTTGAATAGCATGAAATATTTAGCAGCTGTACTAAACGAAGTAATGAAATAAATATATTAAATCAGACTAGTGTTAAAATAAGCACTAGTTTGATTTATGTTAATAACATTTTTTGTCAAAAAGCATTGACAAATATATTAGTTTATGCTAAAATAATTAACTGTAACCGCATAAGTCAAGGTTTATAAACCCTAATCAAGTTTAGGTACCTAAATTTTTCAAGGTTAGCGAGTATACGAAAAGGGAGGTGCTTTCATAATGTACGCAATAATCGAAACTTGTGGAAAGCAATACAAAGTATCAGAAGGAGATGTAGTATTCTTCGAAAAATTAAATGCTGAAGAAGGAAAAAAAGTTAAATTTGATAATGTAATCCTTGTATCAGATGGAAAAAAAGTAGAAGTTGGAACTCCTTATGTTAAAGGTGCTAAAGTAGAAGGAAAAGTAATTGCTCATGGTAAAGGTAAGAAAATCGTTGTTTTCAAATATAAGGCTAAAAAGAATTATAGAAGAAAACAAGGACACAGACAACCATACACAAAAGTAGAAATTACATCTGTAAAGTTAGTTGCTGAAAAAGAAACTGTAGCAAAAGAGACTCCAGCAAAAGGAACAGAGAAAAAAGCAGAAACAACAAAAAAGACTACAGCATCTAAAACAACAACAGCTAAGACAACAACAAAGAAAACAGCAACAAAAAAAGAAGAAGTTTAATTTCTAAAAACATATAAAACTTTAGAAAGGAGAAATTACTATGGCACATAAAAAAGGTCAAGGTAGTGTAAAGAATGGTAGAGATAGTGAATCTAAACGCCTTGGAGTCAAAAGAGCTGACGGACAATTCGTTCAAGCAGGAAATATCTTGATGAGACAAAGAGGAACAAAGATACATCCTGGAACTAATGTTGGAATCGGTAGTGATGACACACTTTATGCAAAAGCAAATGGAATTGTTAAATTTGAAAGATTAGGAAAAGACAAAAAGAAGGTAAGTGTCTATCCAGAAGAACGAGTATAAAAATTAAAGCACTAGGGCAAAATGCACTAGTGTTTTTGTATAGAAGGAGAAAAAATTGAAGAAAAGAGTATTGTTAGGTATGAGTGGAGGTGTAGATAGCTCTACATCAGCAGTTATACTACAAAAACAAGGATATGAAGTAATAGGAATAACACTAAAGTTATATCAAGATGAAAATCAAGAAATAGAACATGAGCGGAGGCTGTTGTTCTTATTCATCAAGTCAAGATGCAAAAAGGGTATGTGATAAATTAAAAATCCCACATTATACTTTGAATTTCACGGAAGAATTTAAAAAATATGTTATAGACGACTTCATAAAATGCTATCAAGAATGTAAAACACCTAATCCTTGTATAGAATGTAATAAATACATAAAATTTGATTTACTATATAAAAAGGCTCAGGAGCTTGAATGCGACTATATTGCAACTGGGCATTATGCAAAAGTAGAATATAGTGATAAGTATAAACAATATGTACTAAGAAAATCACAAGAAGAAAGAAAAGATCAGACATATTTTCTATATAGCATAGATAAAAAAATTTTACCTAACATATTATTTCCACTTGAAAATTATACAGATAAAAAACAAGTAAGAAATATTGCAACAGAGAATGAACTACAAGTAGCAAAAAAGCCAGACAGCCAAGAAGTGTGCTTTATACCTGACAATGACTATGCTTCATTTGTAGAAAAAAACATCACAAAAAAAATTAAAAAAGGAGATATAGTTCTTAGTTCAGGAAAAGTAATAGGAAAACATGATGGATTGATACACTATACAGTAGGACAAAGAAAGGGACTTGGGATTTCATATCAAGAACCACTATATGTATTGGAGCTTGATCAAGAAAAAAATAGATTAATAGTTGGAACAGAAAAAGAACTATACAAAAATAAATTATATGCTGATGAATTAAACTTTTTAGTGGATTTTGAAAATTGGGGAAAAAGAGTATTTGCAAAAATAAGATACAGAGCTTCATTAGCAGAAGTAGAAGTAGAAAAACAGGAAAACACACTTGAAGTAATTTTTAGCGAACCACAAAGGGCAATAACAAGAGGCCAATCTGTAGTATTTTATGATCAAGATGGTATAGTACTTGGTGGAGGAAAAATAATGTAATAGCAATAGAAAAAAATAGGAGGAACTATGAGCAAAGTAAAATGGACTAAGGAACAACTTCTCGCAATTAAAGAAAAAGGAAAAAACATACTTGTTGCAGCAGCTGCTGGAAGTGGAAAAACTGCAGTATTAGTTGAGAGAATAATTAATAAAATAGTAAATGAAAAAATAGACATAGATAAAATATTAGTAGTTACATTTACAAAAAGTGCAACTTCTGAAATGAGAGAAAGAATACTGGATGCCATATATGAAAATATAGAAAAAAATCCAGCAGATATTCATTTGCAAAAACAAATAACACTTATCTCAAAAGCGAATATTTGTACAATAGATTCATTTTGCTTAGATGTAGTAAAAAATAATTTCTTTGAAATAGGAATATCTCCAAACTTAAAGATAGCAGAGAGTACAGAAATTGAAATATTAAAACAAGAAACATTAGAAGATCTTTTTGAAGAAAAATATGAAACAGGTGATCAAGAATTTCTAGATCTTATAAATATTTATACGAATTATAGAGGAGACGAAAATCTAAAAGAACTTATATTAGAAATCTATAAATTCATACAAAGTATGCCATTTCCAGAAAAATGGTTAAACGAAAAAGTAGAAATGTTTAATTTAGACTATGCAAGTTTTCAAGAAACAACTTGGGGTCAAATATTATTCTCAAAAGTAAAAGAAAATCTTCAAGATTGTATACTAAAATTGCAAAATGAAATAGACAAAATAAAATTACAAGAAAATACTGATGAACTAATAAAAACACTTTCAGAAGACATAGACAAAATAAAAGTATTGTTCCAAAAGCAAAATTGGGATGATACATACAATGAAATAAGAAATACAAAATTTAGTCAAATCACTAGAAGTAAGAAAGTTCCGGAAGACATCAAGGAAGAAGTAAAAGAAAAACGTAATGAAATAAAAAAAGTAATAAACGATCTTGAGAAGAATATCTTGGTATGCACATCAGAAGAGGCCTTAGCAGATATTAAAAATATGTACAGTATATTAGTCAAAATAAAAAAAATAGTATTAGAATTCTCTGATTTATTTTTAAAAACAAAACAAGATAAAAATATTATGGATTTCAATGATATAGAACACTATGCACTAAACATATTATACAAAGGAGAAGAAGATAACTACGTAGCAAAAAAATATCAAGAGAAATATCAAGAAATATTAATAGATGAATATCAAGATAGTAATTTAGTTCAAGAATACATTTTGAATGCAATCTCAAGAAAAAACAATATATTTATGGTTGGAGATGTAAAACAAAGTATATATAAGTTTAGAGGAGCAAGGCCAGAACTATTCTTAGAAAAATATGAGAAATATCAAGAAAAAGATTTACAAGACGAAAATGGACTAAAGATACAACTTTTTAAAAACTTTAGGAGTAGAAAAAATATACTTGATATTACAAACATAATATTTAGCAATATAATGAGCAAAAACTTAGGAGACATTAATTATACAGAGGAAGAATACTTGAATTTAGGTGCAGAATATCCAGAAGGTAAAAATCTAGAAACAGAGTTACATATTCTTGATCTAAAAGAAGAAGAATCTTTTGATAGAGAAGAAAGCCAAGAAACGGAAAAAGTTGAAGATATAGTACTTGAAGCAAAATTTGTCGCAAACAAAATAAAAGAATTAATAGATAGTGGATATTTGGTATGTAATAAGGATAAAACATATAGAAAAATAACCTATAAAGATATAGCCATATTACTTCGCTCAGCACAAGGAATAGCTCCAATATATGAACAGGAAATTTCTAAACTGAATTTACCTGTATTTAGTGATATAACAGTCGGATATTTAGACACCATGGAAATACAGGTAATAATGAGCTTACTTGAAATAATAGATAATCCCATAAACGATATAGCAATTGTAACAGTAGCAAGGTCTGCAATTGGTAATTTTACAGATAATGAATTAATAGAAATAAGGTTGGAAAATAAAAACAAGACCTTTTACGAGGCTATGTGTGAATATGTCAAGCTAGAAAATTCAAGAGAAGAGTTAAAAGAAAAAATAGAAAACTTTCTAAAACAAATAGAAGAATTCAGAAAGTGCCAAGAATATATGCCACTTGATGAGCTTATATGGAAAATATATACAGACACAGGATACTATAATTATGTAAGTCTTATGCCAAACGGTACATTAAGAACAGCAAATTTAAAGATATTATTTGAAAAAGCAAAACAATATGAACAGACCAGTTTCAAGGGACTATATAATTTTATAAGATTTATAGATAGATTAAAATCAAGCAACAAAGATATGACGGGTGCAAAATTAATAGGAGAAAACGAAGATGTAATAAGAATAATGAGTATTCACAAAAGCAAAGGATTGGAATTCCCAGTAGTCTTTTTATGTAGTACAGGTAAAAAATTTAACATGAGAGACATAAATTCTAATCCAATACTATTACATCAAGATATAGGCTTAGGACCTAAATACATAAACTACGAAAAAGGTATAAGGTATGATACTTTATCAAGAGAAGCGGTAAAATGTAAATCACGTCAAGAAGTTATCTCAGAGGAAATGAGAATACTATATGTCGCCTTAACTAGAGCCAAGGAAAAATTAATCATTACTGGAATGGAGAAAGATTATAAAAAAAGTATAAGTTCTAAGGAAGATGTATTATCAATGTATAAAAATATATCAAAAAATAAAGGCATCAGCAAACATATATTGCAGAGCAATATGAGCTATTTATCTTGGATAGAGCTTGCATACTTGAATTCAACAAAAGAACTAGAAAATATTTTAAAAGTATATACATACAAAAAAGAAGAACTTATAAAAGAATTAATTGAAACTGAAAACGAGACCAAAAACTTGACACAAGAACTAGACGAAATACAAACAAAAGATATAGAAAATGTAAAACATAAGCTTGATTGGGAGTATGACTACAAAATTGCAAACAATATACTTACCAAAACTTCTGTCACTAAACTAAAAGATGTACAGCAAAATCAAGAAAATAAAGTCCTAGAATATGATGTGCCAAAATTTCTAGCAAAAGAAAAGAAAATAACATCAAGCCAAAAAGGAACATTAACACACCTAGTTTTGCAAAAGTTAAATACAAGTATAAACTATGATCAAGAAAAAATAATGGGATTAATAGATAGTCTAGTAGAAAAAAATATTATAACTGAGGCAGAAAAAGAAGCAATAGATATAAGTAAAATATATGAATTCACCTGCTCAAATATATGGCAAGAAATGAAAAATGCAAAACAAATCGAGAGAGAAAAACCTTTTTATATAAATATATCTTCACAAGAAGCTTATCAGGAAGACCTTGATCAAGATATTCTTGTTCAAGGAATAATTGATCTATATTATGTAACAAATGATGATAGATTAATTTTAGTTGATTATAAAACAGATAGATTGAATCAAGAGAAAGAATTTATTCAACGATATAAAAGGCAACTAGAAATATACAAAAAGGCACTTGAACAAGCAACAGGGAAAAAAGTAAATGCAACATACATATACTCAACTAATCTTGGAAAAACAATAGAAATATAAAAAATATCTTTACAAAAATTTAAAAAAATGTTATTATATAGATAACATTTTTCAAGCCCGAGTGGCGGAACTGGCAGACGCACACGACTCAAAATCTAAATGGATTTAAAAAATCCTAT
>CANQMI010000015.1 GCA_947624905.1 uncultured Clostridia bacterium | reverse complement strand
AAAGGAGTTTTTTGTCTATATTATCGCTAAAGCTTTTTTGAACCCCCAGCCTAGCTGGGGGTTTTAGAAAACAATAAATAAGAACAGCTTCCACTGTTCTTGTTTTGGCGCAGAGGGTGGGATTCGAACCCACGGTAGGCTATAAACCTACGCCAATTTTCAAGACTGGTGCCATAAACCAACTCGACCACCTCTGCAAGTTATAATTCGTTGCAACAGTATATATATTAACATATTTCGCGCTATGTGTCAATACAATTTTAAAAAATTTGTCACGCATTAATTGCTCTTTTTATTGCTTCCTGCTCTTCTTGAGTAATTTTATATTTTGATTCTCCTTTTACAATAGGTTTTGCATATATATTAGACATCTCTCTTGAATAAATACCATTTAATACAATTCCATCATTCTTTTCATTTAAAAGAGCAACTGTAAAGCTCAAGTCATTTCCTGTATCTTTATACGCATTATACCTGTAAATTCCGACTTTTTGAATACAATTTTTTATATCTGTATCCAATCTAACACAAAAATCTTGTAATTCTTCATCTTTTGCAATTACTTTATTCATTTTATCTATATGTTTTTCAAGGATTTCTTCAAGATTTGTTCCATTCCCCACTTTTTCCATAAATTTCTTATATTCTTTTCTTATTTTACTTAATTTCACAACATTAATTATATATAATATAAACATAAGAAATATTATGCCTGTCAATAAAAATATAAATTCATCTGTTCTTATAAAGCTTGATATAACCTCCAAAATCAACACTTCCTCTATATTTATTCTTTTATAAGTTCTAATATTCTTTCAAGATCTTCATTTGATTTATATTCAATAACGATTTTTCCTTTTTTCTGTCCCGCTTTCAAGCTAACTTTCGTACCAAAGAAATGTTGAAATGAATCTTCTATATCTCTATATATAGCTTCATATTTTAAATCCTTCTTCTTCATTTTCTTTCTTGCTTGCGTCTTTTCTTCTACTTCTCTAACATTTGATCCTTTTTCAATTATCCTTAACGCCATTTCTAATTGCTTATCTCCATCTTCTAGCGAAAGTAGTGCTCTGCAGTGTCCCTCTGTTAATTTACCCTCTTTTGCTAATTCTAATACTCTTTTGTCCAAATTTAATATTCTAACAGTATTTGCAATCGCGCTTCTGCTTTTTCCTAATATTTCAGAAACTTGCTGTTGAGTTAATGAATATTCTTCCATCAATGTTTTTATTCCTTCTGCTTTTTCTACTGTATTTAAATCTTCCCTTTGTATATTTTCTATCAAAGAAATTTCTTTATTCTTTCTTTCATCATCTTCACGTAAAATTGCTGGAATGGTCTTCAATCCTGCTTTTTTGCAAGCTCTCCATCTTCTTTCTCCCGCAATTATTTCATAATATCCTTCCTTTTTGCTAACAATTATCGGTTGTATAACTCCATATCTTTTAATAGAATCTGAAAGTTCCTCTAAAGATTCATCTTCAAAACGTTTTCTTGGTTGGCTACGATTTGGTTCTACCTCATTTACTTCTAATGTAAGTATTTTTTCTCCTTCTTTTACTTCTTCTTCTATATTTTGTGTACTATTTGAAAATAGTGCATCTAATCCTTTACCTAAACCTGTTTTTTTAGCCATTTTTATCTCTCCTTATTCTTTAATATGTTTAGCAGTTTTTACTTCTTGATTTTTACTTAAAAATTCTTTTGCTAATTTTTCATAACATTTTGCACCCTTTGACTTTGGATCATATATAGTTATAGGCATTCCATAACTTGGAGCTTCACTTAGTCTGACATTTCTTGGTATAACCGTTTTATACACCTTATCCTCAAAATATCTTTTTACTTCCTTGACAACTTGATTAGATAGATTTGTCCTAGCATCAAACATTGTAAGCAATGCTCCCTCGATTTCTATGCTCTTATTTAAATGTCTTTTAACTAAATTAATTGTATTTATCAATTGCTCTAATCCCTCAAGTGCATAATATTCACATTGAATAGGTATTAATACACTGTCAGAAGCTGTAAAGGCATTTAAAGTGACAAGTCCCAATGAAGGTGGGCAATCTATAATTATATAATCATAATCTTCTTTTACTTCATCTATTTTGTCTTTTAACCTGTTTTCTCTTGAAATTAATGAAACAAGCTCTACCTCAGCACCTGCCAAGTTTATATTAGATGGGCAAACAGTTAAATTTTTTATAGATGTTTGTTTAGCAGCTTCTTTTATGCTTACATCATTTATAATTATATCATATACTGATTTTTCTATTTCTTTATTTATTCCAATTCCACTTGTTGCATTTCCTTGTGGATCGGCATCAATTAATAATACCTTTTTTCCCTTTTTGGCAAGAATTGTGCTTAAATTTACTGCAGTAGTTGTTTTGCCAACTCCTCCCTTTTGATTTGCTATTGAAACTACTTTGCTCACTCTACATCCTCCTTTGTGTTATGTAAACCTATTGAATATTTTTAACATATTTATAATATAAAATTATAATAAATATGTCAATATTTTTTTAATTTTTATTTCTGTTTTTTTGTTCTAAATAAATTAAGAGTACAGAAATATCAGCTGGCGAAACCCCTGATATTCTTGATGCTTGGCCTACTGATGAAGGTTTATGCTTGTTCAATTTTTGTCTTGATTCTAAACTTAAACCTTTAATTTTTTCATAATCAATATCCTCTCTTAATTGTTTTTGTTCTAATTTTTTAAACTTCTCTACTTGTGCCTCTTGCATTTTGATATATCCTTGATATTTTATCTGTATCTCTACTTCTTTAATGACTGCTTTAGGAAGACTTGAATCTCTTTCATCATCTATTTCTTTTAAATCCTGATATGTGAGTTCTGTCCTTTTTAATAATTCAGAAAGTTTTGTTCCTGTATCAATTGGTGTTGTTCCATGAGAAACTAAAAAGTCATTTACTTTTTGAGATGGTTTGATTATCTTTTTTTCTAATCTTGATATTTCTTGAAGAATTTTAGCCTTTTTATCTTGAAAAGCTTGATACCTTTCCTCTGATATTAGTCCTACTCTATATCCCTGCTCAGTCAATCTTAAATCAGCATTATCTTGTCTTAAAAGTAGTCTATACTCTGCTCTTGACGTCATCATTCTATATGGCTCATTAGTTCCTTTTGTTACTATATCATCTATTAATACACCAATATATCCGTCTGATCTATGTAAAATTAATGGTTCTTCTCCTTTTAATTTTAATCCCGCATTAATTCCTGCAATAATTCCTTGAGCTGCAGCCTCTTCATATCCTGAAGTTCCATTTATTTGTCCAGCAAAAAACATACCTGAATACTTTTTTAGTTCCAATGATAATTTAAGTTGAGATGGTTCTATGCAATCATACTCTATTGCATATGCTGGTCTAGTAAATTCTACATGTTCCAATCCTGCAATAGTTCTGTACATTTCAATTTGTACATCTTCTGGAAGTGATGAACTCATTCCTTGGACATACATTTCTTCTGTATTTTCTCCCATTGGTTCTATAAAAATTTGATGTCTTTCTTTATCACTAAACCTTACTACTTTATCCTCTATCGAAGGACAATATCTTGGTCCAGTTCCCTCTATTTTTCCTGCATAAAGTGGAGAACGATGCAAATTTTTTCTAATTATCTCATGAGTCTTTGAATTTGTGTATGTCAAATAGCAAGGAACTTGATTTATTTTCCTTTCTTGACTTTCAAATGAAAACATTTCTATTTCATCATCACCGTTTTGTATTTCCATCTTAGAAAAATCTATTGATCTCTTATTAACTCTTGCAGGTGTTCCTGTTTTAAACCTCACTATATCAATACCTAAATTCTTCAAACATGTAGATAATTTATTTGCTGGAAATACTCCATCAGGACCGCTTTCATATGAAACTTCTCCAATAAATATTTTACCTTTCAAATATGTCCCTGTTGCAAGAATTACACACTTTACATTATAAATAGCTCCAATATTTGTAGTTACACTTTTTACTGCTCCGATTTTCTACCTTGATGTCCACTATTTCCGCTTGTTTAACATATAAATTTTCTTGTTTTTCAAGAGTATGTTTCATCTCAAGATGATATTTTTTTCTATCTGCTTGTGCTCTTAAAGAATGTACAGCTGGTCCTTTAGAAGTATTTAACATTCTTGACTGAATAAATGTCTTATCAATATTCTTCCCCATTTCTCCTCCGAAGAGCATCTATTTCTCTAACTAAATGTCCCTTAGATGTTCCTCCAATATTTGGATTGCATGGCATGTTTGCTATAGCTTCCAAACTAATAGAAAAAAGTAACGTTTTAAATCCCATCCTTGACGTTGCAAGTGCCGCTTCACATCCTGCATGTCCTGCTCCTATTACTGCTACATCATAATCTCCTGCAAAATATTCCATTTAAATTCCTCCTAATATCTGTTAATCATGAAACAGAAATATATGTTCGTTTATTTATTTTCCCAAACAAAATTTTTTAAATATTTCTTTTATTATGTCCTCTGAAGCGTTCTCTCCAGTGATTTTTCCTATTTCATTCAAGCACTCCATAATATTCACACTAATCACATCAATAGGCATTTTTTCATCTATAGATTTCATTGCATTTTCTATGTGATACTTCATATTTCTTATAGCCTGTTTATGCCTGTTATTTGTTATTGTCAAACTTTCATCTATTTCTATTTTATTAAATTTGTACATTTCAGATATTGCTTGAAAAATATCTTCTATTCCCTCTTTTTTCAATGCCGAAATAGATATAATAGGCTTATCCCCACTTATTTTATTTAAATCTTTCTCTGTAATTTTTGTTTCTAGATCCATTTTATTCAAAACAATAATTCCATTTTTCTCCTTGATAAGCTCTAAAATTTTCTTATCTTCTTGGTCTAAGTCTTTACTTGAATCTATTATTAATACAACTAAATCTGCTTCTTGAGTTATTTCTTTAGCTTTATTGATTCCAATTTTTTCTATTTCATTATCTGTATTTCTAATTCCTGCTGTATCAATAATTTTTAATGGAATTCCATCTATTTGAATAAATTCTTCTATTGTATCTCTTGTAGTTCCCTCATATTCTGTAACAATTGCTCTATCTTCCTTTAAAATAGCGTTCAAAAGTGAAGATTTACCTGCATTTGGTTTTCCTATTATAGCTACTTTTATTCCTTCCTTGATTAATTTTCCATTATCAAAAGTCTTTTCTAAGTTTTTCAATTCGTCATTTATATCTTCCAATATTTTCCAGACTTTATCGTTTGTTACTTCTTCCACATCATATTCAGGATAATCTATTGAAGCCTCTATATCTACCATAATTTCTGTTATTTTATTTTTAATTTCAGCTAATTTTTTTGATAATCCTCCGTTTAATTGTTTAATGGACGCTTTCGCTTCTTTTTCTGTTTTCGCATTTATTATATCTATTATTGCTTCTGCTTGAGAAAGATCTATTCTACCATTTAAAAAAGCTCTTTTCGTAAATTCTCCAGGTTCTGCAAGTTCAGCTCCATTTTTCAAGCATAGTTCAAGTATTTTGTTCATTATTAAAGTGCCACCGTGAGAATTAATTTCACACATATCTTCAGTCGTAAAAGACTTTGGTGCTTTGAAAAAAGACACTAAAACTTCATCTATTATTTTATCACCATCTACTATATATCCATAATTTATAGTATTAGCAACGATTTCGAAGTTTTCTTTTTTTGGTTTAAATATTTTTTCTACTATACTAAAAGAATTATCTCCACTCATTCTGATAATTCCTATTCCTGCATTTCCCATAGCAGTTGAAATTGCTGCAATTGTACTCATTTTTTCCTCCCACAAAATAAAAACAAAGCCAAAATGAGATATTTTTCAAAATATTTTTTGAATAAACAATCCTCACTTTGACCTTGAATTGAATATTATATTTACTTGAAATTTATTTTAAAGAAACAACGACTTTTCTATGTGTTCCCTCTCCTATGCTTATCGTTTTTACTTTTGTATTATCTTGCAATTTTTCATGGATAATTTTTCTCTCATAAGGAGTCATTGGCTCTAGTGTTATTGATTTCTTTGTTCTTATAACACTTTTTGCAATCTTTTCAGCAAGTTCTTCAAGTGCTTTTTTTCTCTTTTCTCTGTAATTTAAAATATCTAATTCTACTCTAACTTTTTCATCACACTCTTTTATTGCAATTGCTGTCAAAATTGTTTGAACTGCATTTAGAGTTTCTCCCCTATACCCTATTAAAAAATCTGCTTTTTTATCATCTATAATTACACTTATTACATTCTTTTCTAATTTAAAATTAATATCTATTTTTTCTCCAATAGTTTTTTCAAAAAATTTATCTAAAAATTCCTTGATTAATTCTTGAGCTTTTTTTAATTTTTCTATATCCACTTCTACTTCTATTTTTGGTTTTTGAGGTCTTTCCCTTGTAGCATCTTCTTTTATTTTCATTTCAACTTTTACAACTCTTGGAGCTAATATATCAAAAAAGCTTCTTTTTTCTTCATTTTCAATAACTTTTATTTCAACATCACTTTTTGATACTTTTAATTCTTTAAGTCCTTTTTCTATTGCCTCATTTGTTGTTCTTCCTTCAAATATCCTACTTTCACTCATTTGATAGTTCCTCCTTATCTGCAAATATCTTATTTAATATTAATCTTTCTATCATCATCAAAACATTATTTGCAAGCCAATATAAAGCAAGTCCTAATGGAGCTACTAACGAAATTGAAATTGCAATTATTGGCATCATATATGTCATATTTCTATTTGTTTGAGCCATTATGTCAATTTCTTCCTCTTCATTTTCTACTAACTCACTGCTCTTTTCTTTTTTATTCTTTTTTTGCGCTGCTGTTGTCATTTTCATAGAAACAAAAGAAGAAATTACATATAATACTGGAATTACATAAGTTTTCCAATCTGCAAAATCTTTAGATGGAATACTGCTTAAATCCAATCCTAAAAATTCCATATTAATATATACTCTTTCATCATCTGCTGATTTTTCTCTTATTATAGAAATTTCTGGATATGCGTCATTTCTTTGAGTTTCTTCCTTGATTTGTGCAGTATAATCTGAAATCACTTGTGGATCTACCTTCTTCATATATGTTAAAGGAGATCTAACTAGATAAAATACTGCAAATAATAAAATAATTTGAACTATTGCACTCAAACATCCGACTAAATGGATTTAATTTTTCTCTTTTATATAACTCCATAGTATCTCTTTGTAAAGCTTCTGGATTATTTTTATTTTTAACTTGAAGAACTTTTAATTCTTCTTGAATTTTTGTTGTTTTCTTCATTGTCTTTTGTTGATTTATTGATACTGGCAATAAAACAATTTTTACAATTATAGAAAATAATATTATTGCTATTCCATAATTTTGAATTAAATTATATAAAAAATTTAATAAATATCCAAATAAATTAGCAAAAAATGCAATCATATATTTTCCTCCGCTTTATTTTAATGGATCATATCCACCTTTTGAAAAAGGATTACATCTAAAAATTCTTTTAATTCCATACCATAACCCTTTTATACATCCATATTTTTCAAGTGCTTGCTTTGTATATTCTGAGCAGCTTGGATAATATCTACAATTATTTCCTAAAACTGGAGATATATATTTTTGATATTTTTCAAGAACAAAAATTAAAACTTTTTTCATAAATTCACTCTTGACCTATCTCTTTTAGAATTTTTAAAATGTCTTTTTCTACAGCTTGAAAAGATATCTCATTAATATTTGCTGATTTCTTGATTAAAAATACTATATTATATCCTAAATCAAAATTTTCAATATTTTGCCTATACCCTTCTCTTATCAACCTTTTCAAGTAATTTCTCTTGACGGCTTTTGCAATTTTTTTATTAACAGCTATTCCTATTTTATTTTTCTTTAAAAAATTCTTTAAAGCAAAAGCTTCTATGTACTTTCCTGCATAATATTTTCCTCTTGATAAGACAGCTCTAAATTCATAATTTTTTTTCAATACTTCTAATTTGCTCATAATTTTCACACTACTTATTTTTATTATGCAAAAAGGACCTAAAAATTTAATAGGCCCACATCTTTTTTATCAAGCACTTAATTTTTTTCTACCTTTTAATCTTCTAGATTTTAAAACTTTTTGACCTGCTTTAGTTTCCATTCTTTTCAAAAAACCATGTTCTTTTTGTCTTTGTCTTTTTTTTGGTTGGAAAGTTCTTTTCATTTTGCACCTCCTAAAATGTTTGTTAAATAACATTAAAATTATACACTAACAAAGAGCAATTTGTCAAGTTTTTTTTGTTTTTTTCTTACGGAAATCAAGCTTGGTGTCTTTTTCCACATTTTATTTAAAATTTTCCACATTTTTATTGACAATTTTTCTTATTTTTTGATATTATATTATTTGAATAAAAGGAGGATTTTTTATGGGCCAAGATTATAAAGAATTAACAAATAAAGTAAAATCAACTGCACTTGAAGGAATAAGCTCTATTGCCTATGAAACCTGGATTGCGCCAATTGAAATATATTCTATAGACAATGATGTAGTTACATTTGTTGTTCCAACAGCATTTTTTGGAAATCAATTAAAACCTTATGAACAACTCTTGAAAAATTGCTTTAAAAAGGTTGTCAATAAAAACTATGAAATTAATTATATCTCAGAAGAATCTTTAAAAAATGAATCATCAAATTCTGTTCAATTACCTTATACTGAACAAATTAAATCAAACCTTGATCCTAGATTCACTTTTAATACATTTGTAATTGGTGAAAATAACAGATTTGCCCAAGCTGCTGCTTTTGCAGTTTCAGAAGCTCCTGGAATTGCCTATAATCCGCTTTTCATATATGGTGGAGTTGGTCTTGGTAAAACACACCTTTTACATTCTATTGGTAATGAAGTTTTAAAAAGAAGTCCTCAAAAAAAAGTATTATATGTTACTTCTGAAAAATTTACAAATGAATTTATTAATGGAATAAAAGATAATTCTAACGAAAAATTTAGGCAAAAATATAGAAATATAGATGTTCTTTTAATAGACGATATACAATTTATAGCAGGAAAAGATGGAATTCAAGAAGAATTCTTTCACACATTCAATGCTTTACATGATAACAATGCACAAATCGTTTTAACTAGTGATAAACCTCCTAAAGACATTAATCCTCTTGAAGAGCGTCTTAAATCAAGATTTGACGGAGGTCTTTTAGTAGATATATCTGCAGCCAACTATGAAACAAGACTTGCTATACTTAGAAAAAAAGTTCAACTTGAAAACATTGTAATAGATGATATAGTGCTTTCTAATATAGCAACAAAAATTGATTCAAACATAAGAGAACTTGAAGGAACATTGAAAAAAATAGTTGCACAAGCTTCACTAACTCATAGTCCTATTACATTTGAACTCGCTGAAAAAGCTATAAATGACGTTATTGCTCATAAAGAAAGAATTATTTCTTCAAATTATATAAAAGAAATCGTTTCAAAATATTTCAACATTGACGTAGAAGATTTAGATAGTCCTAAACGTTCAAATGAAATAGCATATCCTAGACAAATTGCAATGTACCTTTGTCGTGAACTTGCAAAAATGCAATATAAAAATATAGGAAATGCTTTTGGAAATAGAGATCATTCAACAGTTATGCACGCTTGTAATAAAATTGAACACGAAATAAAAAAAGATAAAAATACTTTTATGCTTGTGGATAGTGTTAAAAATATTATTTTAAAACCACAAGATTAGAAATAAAAGGAAAACCAAATTTCAAAAAAAATAATTGTTTGTATTTAAATATTAAAAAAATATATTAATTTTTATTTATTTAATAGTAGTTGTACAAGTTATACACATTTATAAGTTGAAAAGCTGTTAATAACTTGTGGATTTTTCTATTTTGCACATTTTAATTTTTTACATGTTAATTTTTATTTATTTTATTAACATTTTATTCACACAAATAAAGCCTACGGATATCAATGAAAAAAACATTTTTCCACATTATCCACAAGACTACTACTACTACTACTAAAAATATTAAATATTAAAAAGGAGGAAATTTCTGATGAAATTTATTTGTGAAAAAGAAAATTTACTTAAAGCCCTTAATTCCGTAATAAGAGGAGTATCTTCAAAAACAACAATGCCAATATTAGAGGGAATACTTATTCAAACAAATGAAAATGAAGTAAAATTAACAACATATGATTTGGAACTAGGTATAGAATATGTTATTGATTGTGAAGTAATAGAACAAGGAAATACTGTTGTTACAGCATCAATGTTTAGTGAAATAATAAGAAGATTACCAGATACAGACATTTCAATAACATTAGATGATAAAGAATTACTTGTTATAGAATGTGAAGGTTCTTTATATAAATTAGCAACAATGAATCCAATAGAATTTCCAGAACTTCCAAAAATAGATCAAGAAAATTCTATAAAATTAGAACAAAACATTTTAAAAGATATGATAAGTAAAACAATTTTTGCAGTAAGTACAGAAACACATAGACCTATTTTCACAGGATGTTTATTTGAAATAAAGGACAATAAAATAAATGTTGTTGCTGTTGATGGATATAGACTAGGATGGAAACAAAAAGCATTAGAAGAAACTGTAAATGATTTTAAAGTTGTTATTCCAGGAAAAACATTAAATGAAGTAAATAAAATAATATCAGATTCATTTGATGAAATAAAAATAAGTGTTGCAAAAAACCAAGCACTTTTTGAAATGGAAAGATGCAAAATAGTAACAAGATTATTAGAAGGAGAATTCTTGGAGTATGAAAAGGTAATACCAAAGACATATGAAACAAGAATAAGAGTAAATAAAAGAGAACTACAAGAATGTTTTGAAAGAGTAAGTTTAATTTCTATGTCAAATATAGAAAAAGAGAGAAAATATCCTGTAAAAGTAGAAATAGATATTGGAAAAATAGTAATATCTTGTAAAAATCAAGCAGGGGATGCAAAGGAAGAAATATTTTTAACAACAGAAGGAAAAAATCTTGAAGTAGGATTCAATCCAAAATATTTTTTAGACGCATTAAAAGCAATTGATGATGAAGAAGTATACGTTGAATTTGGAAGTAGCTTATCACCATCTATAATAAGATCAGTAGAAGAAGTAGGGGACTATGTATATATGATTCTTCCTATTAGAATTCAAGAGTAAGGAAAAATAAAAATGTATATAGAAAAAATAAAATTAAATAATTTTAGAAACTATATAGAAGAAGAAATAAAATTAGATAAAAATATAAATATTTTTTATGGAAATAATGCACAGGGAAAAACTAATATTTTAGAGGCAATATATCTATGCGCAATAGGAAAATCATATAGAACAAATAAAGATAGAGAAATTATAAATACAAACAGTGATTTTTTAAAAGCAGAAGTAAATTATACAAAAAAAGATAGAGATGGAAAAATAAAAATAGAAATATCAGATAAAAAAAATATATACTTGAATGAAATAAAAGTAAAAAAAATCAGCGAAGTTTTAGGAAATATAAATATTGTTTTATTTAATCCAGATGATATAAATATTTTTAAAGAAGGACCATCAAAAAGAAGAAAAATATTAGATATAATGATAAGCCAATTAAGACCTTCTTATGTATATAATTTAAATATGTATTTAAAAATATTAGAACAAAGAAATAATTATTTAAAACAGATTAAATACGAAAATAAAAATCAAGAAATGTTAGAAGTATGGGATGTACAACTTGCAAAATATGCAGAAATAATTAATAAGTATAGAAGAGAATTTACTGAAAAAATAAAAGAAAAGATAACAGATATTCACAAAAAAATAACAAATAATCAAGAAGAAATAAAAATAGAATACATTTCAGATTTAAAAAATCAGGAAACATTTTTGAAAGAAATAAGAGAAACAAGAAAGATAGATATAATAAAAGGATATACAGGAAAAGGAATACATAGAGATGATTTAAAATTATTTATAAATGATCAAGAAATAGGAATATATGGTTCGCAAGGACAACATAGGAGTGCAATTCTTTCTATAAAACTTAGTGAATTGCAAATAATAAAAGAAGAAACAGAAGAAAATCCTATTTTGCTATTAGATGATTTTATGTCAGAACTTGATAAAACGAGAAGACAAAACTTTTTAGAAGATGTTCAAGATACACAAATAATCATAACATGTACAGATAAGCTAGAATTAAAGAATAAAAATAAAAAAATATTTTTTGTAGAAAAAGGGAAAGTAAAGATAGAAAAAAATACTTGATTTTTATAAATAAAAAATAATATAATATGTTTGTAGTTTATGAAAGGAATGATAAAAAAATGGAAAAAGTCAACCACGAGTATGGGGCAAATCAAATACAGGTATTAGAGGGATTAGAACATGTTAGAAAGAGACCAGGAATGTATATAGGTAGTGTTTCTGTAAGAGGATTACATCATTGTGTTTATGAAATAGTGGACAACGCTGTTGACGAAGCACTAGCAGGATACTGTAAAAATATAAATGTTACGATAGAACCAGGAAATATTATTTGTGTAGAAGATGATGGAAGAGGAATTCCGGTAGATATACATCCAAAGACAAAAATATCTGCAGCTGAAACAGTATATACAAAATTAAATGCAGGTGGAAAATTCGGAGGAGATAGTGGATATAAAGTATCAGGAGGACTTCATGGAGTAGGAGCATCAGTAGTTAATGCACTATCAGAATGGACAGAAGTAACAATTCAAAGAGATGGCGGAATTTTCCAAATGAAATTTGAAAGAGGAAAAACAGTTCAACCACTTGAAAGAATTGGAGATTCAGACAGAACAGGAACAAAAGTAAGATTTTTAGCAGATAATACAATTTTTGAAAGCTTGAATTATGAATATGAAGTATTAGAAAAAAGATTTAGAGAAATGGCCTTCTTGACAAAAGGATTAAAAATAACGATTGAAGATAAAAGACCTGAAGAAAGAGAAGAAACAGAAGATGGGGAAGAAGTAGAAGAAAAAATAAAAAAAGCAGAATTTTGCTTTGAAGGTGGACTAAATTCATTTGTAGAATATTTGAATAAAAATAAAGAAAAGATAAATCAATTGCCTATATATATTGAAAAAGATGATGGAGAAGTGCCAATAGAAGTAGCAATTCAGTATACAACAGCATATTCAGAAAATATATATACATTTGTAAATAATATAAACACAATAGAAGGTGGAACACATCTTGAAGGTTTCAAAAGAGCCGTTACAAAAGTATTTAATGATTACGCAAGAAATCATGGAATATTAAAAGAGAAAGATCCTAATTTACAAGGTGAAGATATAAGAGAAGGAATGACGGCAGTTATTTCAGTCAAGGTAAAAGATCCACAATTCGAAGGACAAACAAAAACAAAACTTGGAAATAGCAATGTAGCAGGAATAGTAGCAAACGCTGTAAATGAAGCTTTATCAACATTTTTAGAGGAAAATCCAAATATAGGAAAAGCAATACTTGAAAAATGTATAAGTGCTTCACGTGCGAGAGAAGCAGCAAGAAAAGCTAGAGAGTTAGTAAGAAAGAAAAATTCTATGGAAGGATCAACTCTTCCAGGAAAACTTGCAGATTGTAGCGGAAAAAATCCAGAAGAATGTGAAGTATATATTGTAGAGGGAGACTCTGCAGGAGGAAGTGCAAAGCAGGGAAGAGATAGGACATTCCAAGCAATCCTTCCACTATGGGGAAAAATGCTTAATGTAGAAAAATCAAGAGCAGATAAAATTTATGGAAATGATAAATTACAACCGGTAATACTTGCAATAGGAGCAGGAATAGGTGCAGATTTTGATATAACAAAAATAAGATATGGAAAAGTAATAATAATGGCTGATGCTGATGTTGATGGAGCACATATAAGAACATTATTACTAACATTTTTCTTTAGATACATGAGGCCATTAATAGAAAATGGAAATGTGTATTTAGCACAACCACCTCTATATAAATTATCTAAAAAGGGAATGGAAGATATTTACTGCTATACAGATGATGATTTAACAAAAGCATATAAAGAATTAGAAGAAAAAGGAATACCAAGAGATCAGTTAGCTCTTCAAAGATATAAAGGACTTCGGAGAAATGAATCCTGATCAACTCTGGGAAACAACAATGGATCCAGAAAGAAGAATTCTAATAAAAGTAAGATTAGATGATGCCATGAAGGCAGATGAAACATTTACACTTCTTATGGGAGATGAAATAGAGCCAAGAAGACAATTTATTGAAGAAAACGCAAAATATGTACAAAATCTTGACGTATAAAAATTATTTAGTTAAAAAGATAAGGTTGAGAAAAAAATCTCAACCTTTTATCTCGCAATAAAACTAATATTAATCTTCAGTTACGACTTATATACATAATTTTTTCATCTAATATATATTGCTATATAACTAGACAATAAACCACATATAAAAATCTTCCACTCGACTATAAGAACACCCATAACATATATATTCATCCCAGAGGGACTACAAATACACATTATTAGATATAAATATAATCTTAACTTCAAATATATTACATATAATACAGCTTAAAAAAGCTTACATACACATAATACACTCTCATCTCCGGCAAAGTATAACCCTCAAAACAAAGCTATAAATTACCTTTGAACGAATAATATAAAGCTAAAAGAAAACCTTATATCACTCTTAGTTCAACTAATATTAATCTTATATTATTATTTTTAACAAAAACAGTTGAAAAATTACAAGAAAATTTTACAAAAAACTTGACAAAATAAAAAAAGATGTTAGAATAAAAATATATTTTCCAAAAAAGTTTTAAAATATTTTTTCAAAAAAATTTGTATCAAAAAATTTTTAAATCAAAGAATTTAAATTCTTGAAAAAAGAAATCAAAAAAATTTACAAAGTGTTTTAATAAAAAGAAGGTGATAAAATGTGAAAGAACAAAAAAATATTTCTCTTCAAGAATGGTTACCATTTGAAAAAATAATGAGACAAGGAATTGTTAAATTAAAAAATGGTGATTTCATAAAAATAATAAAAGTATTTCCAATAAATTATAATTTAAAATCAAACTTAGAAAAAGAAGCTATACTTTCTTCATATAAGACTTTTTTAAAAACTTGTAATTTTGATATTCAAATCCTGATACAAAGCAATAAAGAAGATTTATCAAAACATATTCAAAAAATAAAAGAAAAAACAAATTTAGAAAATAATTTTAATCTTTTAAAATATTCAGAAAAATATATTAATTTTATAAATAAATTAAATCAAGAAAAAAACTCATCATCTAAAAAATTTTATATCGTTATAAAAAATATCCAAAAAGAAAAAGAAGAAATAAATATATTAGAATTAAATGAAAAATATTTTAAAATAAAAGAATGTTTATCAAGATGTGGAAATATAGTACAAGAAATTTTACAAGAAGAAGAATTAAAAAATATTTTATTTTCATTTTTTAATACAAGAAAAAATTTAATGTAAGTTAGGAGGAAATAAAAATAGAAAAAGAAGAAAAAGAAGAAAAAGAATTGTTTAAAGTTGTTAATAAAAAAATGAAAAAAGAAAAGAAAAAAATTGCCAAGAAAAATAAGAAAGAAAAAATTATAAATGATAAAAGAGAAATAGATTTACAAAAAATAGAACAAGAAAAAAAAGAAGAAGGAAATTTTTCAGAGATAGATTATATAACTCCAGCTTATATGGATATAAGTAATCCTAAAATTATCGAAATAGATGAGATGTTATATTCAACTTTAATTTGTG
Organism: uncultured Clostridia bacterium; assembly: GCA_947624905.1. GTDB lineage: Bacteria > Bacillota > Clostridia > TANB77 > CAG-508 > JAAWPK01. The sequence goes on along the minus strand of CANQMI010000015.1, from coordinate 8,259 downwards.
TAAATTATTATAGAGAACAAGAAGATTTAATATTAAGAGATTTAATAGATACAAATATAAATATTAATATATCAATATTCTATGAGAAAAAAGATACATATAAAACAATAAAAGAATTAACATACCATATTGGAAATATAGGAGTCGAGCTACAAGAAAGCAATCAAAATAGACAAGATATTGATATAGCTGCTTTTAGCTACAACGACGCAAAATACATAAGAAAAGAAATGCAAATAAATAACGAAGAAATGTATAATATGTATATTTATTTAACAGTTTTTTCTCAAGATAGAAAAGAGCTTGAATATTTATTAAACAAAATTGAAGGATTGACTCAAAGTAGAGGAATACAAACACGAAGAGCATATTTTCGAGAAGAACAAGCATATATATCAACACTTCCATTAATGCAAAACCATCAAGATATAAAAAATGTTGGAAAAAGAAATATTCTAACAAGTGGACTTATTTCAACATATCCATTTATTTCATCATCTTTGTTTGATGAAAATGGGATTTTTATAGGAACAAACATTAATAATAATTCTTTAGTTTTTATAGATAGATATGACACAGAAAAATACAAAAACGCCAATATGTGCATATTTGGAACAAGTGGAGCTCGGAAAATCATTTTATACAAAATTATTAATATCAAGAAATAGTCTGCTTGGAATAGAACAATATATTATAGATCCAGAAAGAGAATATATAAATATTTGTAATAACTTACAAGGAACTTTATTAAAAATAGGTCCAACATCTGATACATATATAAATATTTTTGATATAAGAAAAGAAAGTACAGAAGAAACAGAAAAAGGATATCTTGCAACAAAGATAGGAAAATTAATAGGATTTTTTAATTTAATATTTGGAGAAATGAATGAAGAAGAAAAAGCAATACTTGAAGAAAAAATAATTGAATGTTATAGAAATAAAGGAATAACATTCGAAGATGAAACCCTATATAAGATAAAAATAATAAACGAAAATCCAGTAAGTGTATTTAAAGAAAGTAAGGATATGCCAATATTAGAAGACTTATATAATATTTTAGGAAACAGTGAAAAAACAAAAACATTTAAAGTAAAATTAATTCCATTTGTAAAAGGTTCATTAAAATTTTTAAATAATTATACAAACATAGAAATAAACAATAAATTAATTATTGCAGATATCTATGAATTAGGAGAAGAAAATATAAAATATGGAATGTATATTTTTACAGAACTTTTTTGGGATAAAATAAAAAACGATAGAAAAATAAAAAAAGCAATATACCTTGATGAAATTTGGAGATTAATAGGTGTAACATCAAATAAACATGTTGCAAAATTTATATATCAAATATTTAAAACAATAAGAAAGTATGGAGGAAGTGCAGTCGCAATAACACAAGATATATCAGATTTATTTAGTTTGGAGAATGGAACATATGGAAAAAGTCTATTAAATAATTCAAGCATAAAAACATTTTTTTCACTTGAAGAAGAAAATATAAAAATATTGTCAGAATATTCAAACTTATCAGAAAAAGAAAAAATTGAAATAAAAACATTAAAAAGAGGGGAGTGTTTAATGTTTGTAGGAGATGAACATATTTTAACGAAAATAGAAGCGGATGATTATGAAAAAGATATAATCACATAGATTTGCAATAGAAAAATTTAAATTTATTTGAGAAGTAATAAAGATACAAGAAAGGAATGATTAAAATGGAAGCAATATTAGATGAAAAAATAACAGAAAAAAATGAAATAGAGAAGGAAAATTCTTTAAATAATGAGATTGAAAATCAAGAAACAGAAAACTTAGGAGAAAAGCAGAAAAATTTTCTTGAAACATCAATCGGAAAAGTAATAAACACAGGATGTGATATTGCTCTTAGAGCAATTTTACCTAATGCAATAGAAGATGAAATAATAGGAATAAAAAATGTAATATTTACAGAAGGAATACAAAATGGGATAAAAACAGCAATAGATTCTGCAATTAATATAGGAAAAAGCATAACGGGAATATTTACAGGAAAATTTGATACAATTTCACAGGCATACACAGCAGTAAAATCAGGAGGAATAATAGATAGTGCATCAAATATAATAGATACAGCGGTAAAATCGGCAAAAGAGAATGGACTTATAAATAAAACAACAGCAAATGTAATAAAAAAAGGAAAAAATATTGTCAAGGATTGTTTAACAAATAGCATAGAAGAAAATTTTATGGAACAAGTAGATGGAATAGAGAAGGTAGGAAAATATATAAATAATTGGAATACATATTTGGAACAAAAGGATCTAGAAGGAATGAATAGAGAATACAAAAAAATAACTAAAAAATTAGAGACACTTCTTCCTCTTGAGTCAACAATTAAAGAAGCGAGAGTAATAGAAAATGTTCAAACATTAATAAAAAATAAAGGAAATTCGTTAAATAATATTACAGAGGAAGAACTAAAACTTGCACAGATTATTTAAATATTAATATATAAAAGATAATAGCATTTATTTTTCAAGAGTTTTGTTGTTTGCAGCCTACAAATAATTATAATTTCAATGTAGGCTGCAAAAAGCGCCCTTCGCTACGCTTCGGTTGGTCGCTACGCAACTCTTTTAAATAAATACTATTATCTTTTTATGTAGTCAAGATCTAGTAATTTTTTATTCATTTATGTTAATTAAACTCTTGAAAAAAAAATACTGTTTTAGTATAATAATCGTGTAAGAATATTACGCAAATAAGAGTTAGGAAGATTCAGAAAGGAATGATTTTAACATATGGATAGACCAGATGAAACAATAATAGAGAGAGACATTGAAAAAGAAATGAAAACAGCATATATAGATTATGCGATGAGCGTTATAGTAGCTCGTGCGCTTCCAGATGTAAGAGATGGTCTAAAGCCAGTACACAGAAGAATACTATATTCAATGCACGAAGATGGTATAACTTCGGACAAGGCTTACAGAAAATCAGCAAATACAGTTGGTTCAGTTTTAGGAAGATACCATCCTCATGGAGATGCAGCAGTATATGATGCAATGGTAAGAATGGCTCAAAGCTTTACTTTGAGATATCCATTGATTGATGGACATGGAAACTTTGGTTCAATAGATGGAGATCCACCAGCAGCAATGAGGTATACAGAAGCAAGAATGGCTAAAATTGCAAATTATATGATGAGTGATATTGAGAAAAATACTGTAGATTTTGTACCTAATTATGATGATAGATTACAAGAACCAAGTGTATTGCCATCAAGATTACCAGCGCTTTTATTAAATGGTTCTTCAGGAATAGCCGTTGGTATGGCCACAAATATTCCACCACATAATTTAACAGAATTAATAAATGGAATTATAAAAATAATTGATCAAGACGAAGTTACAGACGAAGAATTAATGCAGATAATAAAGGGACCAGACTTCCCAACTGGAGCTACAATACTTGGAAGAGAAGGAATAAAAGAGGCATATACGACAGGAAGAGGAAAAATCATCATGAGAGCAGAAGCAGAAATAGAAGAAATGCCAGGAAACAGACAACGTATTATTGTTACATCACTTCCATATCAAGTAAATAAAGCAAGACTTCATAAATATATAGATGAACTTGTAAGAGATAAAAAGTTAGAAGGAATTTCAGCAATTCGAGATGAATCAGATAGAACAGCAAATGTAAGATTAGTAATAGAATTAAAGAGAGATGTAAATGCACAAGTAATACTAAATAGGTTATATAAATTTACACAAATGCAAGAAACATTTGGCGTAATAATGCTTGCATTAGTCAATGGAGTTCCAAAGATTTTAACACTAAGACAATGTCTAGATTGTTATATAGAACATAGAAAAGATGTAGTGCTACGTAGAACAAAATTTGATTTGGAAAAAGCTGAAGCAAGAGCACATATCTTAGAAGGATTAAAAATTGCAATAGATAATATTGATGAAGTAATAAGAATTATTAGAACTTCTTATGATGATGCAAAAGAAAGATTAATGGAAAAATTTGGATTATCAGAAATACAAGCACAAGCCATTCTAGATATGAGATTAAGAACATTACAAGGATTACAAAGAGAAAAAATAGAAGAAGAATATCAAGAATTAATGAAATTGATAGAACATTTAAAAGCAATACTTGGAAGCGAAAGACTTGTATTTGATGTAATCAAAGAAGAATTATTAGAATTAAAAGAAAAATATGGAGACGAAAGAAGAACAAAAATAATAGCAGATAGCTCAGAATTTGAAGATGAAGATCTAATCAAAGAAGAACAAACAGTTATTGCACTAACTCATTTTGGATATATCAAGAGAATGCCAATAGACACATACAAGAGCCAAAAAAGAGGTGGAAAAGGAATAACAGGTATGACAACTAGGGAAGAGGATTTTGTAAAAGAAATCTTTATAGCTTCAACACATGATATATTAATGTTCTTTAGTAATAAAGGAAAGTTATACAAACTTAGAGGATATGAAGTACCAGAAGCAGGTAGAACAGCAAGAGGAACAGCAATAGTTAATCTTTTAAGCTTAGATCCAGGAGAAAAAATATCTGCAATAATTCCAATACAGAACTTTGCAGAAGGAAAATATCTCCTTATGGCAACCAAAAATGGTATTATCAAGAAGACAAAACTTGAAGAATATGATACATCAAGAAAAACCGGTCTTCAAGGAATAGCATTAAAAGAAGATGATGAGCTTATTTCCGTAAGACTTACTGATGGTGAAGATAAAGTTGTAATGGTTACAGAGGGAGGACAATGTATAACATTTGACGAAAAAGATGTAAGGCCTATGGGAAGAGTATCACAAGGAGTTATCGGAATCAAGCTTGATAAAGATGATATTGTAATTGGAATGGAATCAATTGTATCTGGAAGTACACAAACACTACTTGCAATTACAGAAAACGGCTTTGGAAAAAGAACCGAACTTGATGAATATAGAGTACAAACAAGAGCAGGAAAGGGAGTAATAACATACAAAATAACACCAAAAACAGGAAAAGTCGTTGGAATAAAATTAGTAGATGAAAAAGATGATGTAATGCTAATAACAGATACAGGTACAATAATTAGAATAAATGTATCTGAAATAAGTGTACTTGGAAGATCTACACAAGGTGTAACACTTATGAGAACAAACGAGGGAAAAGTTGTAAGTATTGAAAAAATAACAGAAGAAGAGGAAGAAAAACAAGAATAATTAAATAAGAAAATGATAAAATAAAACGCACAACAAATATTAGACGAAAACCTAATATTTGCAGTGCGTTTTATTTGAATTTCACATAAATATGTGATATAATATAAGCTAATTGATAGAAAATACTATCATTATATTCTTTATTCTCCTGTTTTGCAGGTATATATAGACTATTAAATAAAAATTATTTTTGAGGAGGAATTATTTATGAAGGAGAAACGGTATTTTTGTGATTGGGCAATCGAACCCACTAGGAGACAAAAAATTGTAATAATAGGTTTTCTTATCATTGCAACGCTTATATTCAGTGGTATTTTCTACAACATTGATATGAACAGAGAAGAAGTGAGCGAATATTCAGAAGAAGCTTATGCAAATCTTGAAGAGATTGCGGATGGTGTTATAGAGGAACATGTAATTAACCTAGATACGATCCCAGAGGGTGTTAGCAACTATGAAGTTACATATAATCATGGCGAACTGACATTCAAATGCGAAATTGATCATTATCAAGGAAAGAAACTATACCCTTCCGCAAGCATAACAGTTACAGAAAGCTCTGGAGTTGTAGAAAAAGAAAGAAATGTTTCTTCGAAAGAGGAATACATAAAAAGTCAAAGATCACATAGAATTGGGGCATACATAGCTGAGACTTTTGGAGTAATGTGTATATGGCTTATAGTATTCCTTGGGGTTATGTTTTTAGTAATTATTCTACAAGCAGTTTCGTACATTCACAAGCATATTGATACCAAAAAGAAACCTTGATAAAAGAAGCTGGGGGCGTTTGCCTCCAGCTTCTTTTATATAATATTTATTTTACAGCGTTATTTGCAAAATCATTATTTACAATCTCTGAATAAGGAGCTCTTTCTTTTAATTCTCCTGCTTCTTGAATAACTGTTTGAAGTAAATTAAATCCATCTTCTGATAAATATGGAGTAGCATTCCATACATCAATATCTCTGTATCTATTTAAAACAGTTACCAATAAATCCATATCAGTGTCTGGGAAGTAGTCTACAATCGCATTTGCAATTTCTTCAGAAGAATGCTCCTGAACCCAAACTTGACCTTTATAAATAGCGTTAGTAAATTTTTGTATTATATCAGGATTTTCTTCTATATAGCTCTTTTTAGCAAAATATGCAGTATATGGAAGTTCATCTGTTTCTTTTCCAATAGAAGCAACAATATAACCTTTTCCAGCAATTTCAGTTGCAGAAGCCGTAGGTTCGAATAATGCCACATAATCAGCATTACCAGCACTAAATGCTCCAGCCATCAAGTCAAAGCTTATGCTGTCATCAAGGGTAACATCTTTATCTGGATCAACATTGTATTTCCTTAAAACGTGAAGTAATGTCATATAAGGAACTCCACCTTTTCTACCAGGAATGATTACAGAATCCTTAACATCAGTCCATTTGAAATCAGGATTTTCAGCTCTACTTACTAAGAAAGAGCCATCTCTTTTAGTAAGTTGGGCGAAAACTTGAGTATAATCCTCTTTTCCTTCGTTATAAACATAAATTGAAGCTTCTGGACCTGCAAAACCAATGTCACTTTGATTTGCAAGTACTGAAGTCATAACTGCATCAGCACCTTGTGCGGTCGAAAGTTCTATTTGTAAGCCCTCTTCTTCAAAAAAGCCTTGACTTAAAGCAACATATTGAGGCGCATAGAAAATAGAACGAGTTACTTCACTCAAAGATACAGTTTTCAAAGCTTCGTTTTCTGTAGATTGATTTCTTGAAAATAAAACACTTATTATTATAGTTAATATTGCTAAAATAACAATAAGAGAAATGATTATTTTTTTCAACTTTTTATCCTCCTCTTTTTAAGTAATATTCTATGGAAAATTAACTTTACTATTATTAGACTATACTAGCCAAACGCAGGGGTTTTATATTTAGAAGAAATTGAAGACCCCCGAAAAACTTCGCAGGCGTCTCTGGCGTGGGTTCAATTTATAATAAATATAAAATCCCCTTTCGAGTTTGGCGGCCCTTTTAGTCTAAAATTTAAAGTATAAGCTAATTTCCCATAATCGCTTTTAAATCTCTTGAAAATTTAATAAGCTAATATTATATAAATATGAATATATAGTAAATTTTGCAACCTATTAATCTGTACTTTTATGAGATTTAAGAATAAATTTTTCTAAAAGTACAACACTTTCATACATTAAAGCAGCCATAACTCCAAGGATAATTACACTTGTCATAACTAAATCCAATTGGAATACCTGCCCACCATAAACAATTAAATAGCCGAAGTCCAGCTTTTGAAACTAAAAATTCACCAGAAATTACTCCAACTAAAGACAATCCTATATTTATTTTTAAAGAATTAATAAAAGTAGAAATATTTGCTGGAATTACAATTTTAGTCAAAATCTGAAATTTAGTCGCATTAAAGGTTCGCGCCATTTTAATCATTTCTTTATCAGTATTGATAAATCCATTTAAAATATTAAGAATAGTTACAATCAAGGAAATGGCGAGAGCCATCACGATAATTGAACTAGTTCCAGCGCCTACCCAAATAATAATGATAGGACCCAATGCAACTTTTGGCAAACTATTTAATATTACTAGAAATGGTTCAAAAACTTTTGATAAAAATTTAGATAGCCATAAAACAATTGCAACTAAAAAACCAAGTAGAGTACCAGATAAAAATCCGGACTATAGTTTCATAAAAAGTAACTCCTAAATGCTTTAACAAATCATTAGAAGATAAATTCATAAATGTATTTAAAATTCTACTAGGCTGACTAGTGATAAAACTGTCAAGTATATTCAAGTTAGCTAAAACTTCCCATAATACTATGAAAAGAATAACAATAGCAATTTGAGTAAATAACACAGAGAACTTATTTAATTTTATTTTTCTCAAGTATTTTTTTCTATCTGACGATAAACCAGTATTATCTTGCATCTACATCCAGCTCCTTCCATAAGCTGTCAAAATACTGACTAAACTTTGGACTTTTTCGGCAGTTAATTGGTGTTCGATCCTGCAT
>CANQMI010000014.1 GCA_947624905.1 uncultured Clostridia bacterium | reverse complement strand
GCAAATAATTTTTGTAAGAAACTTCTTCTTGAATAAGATTTTCTGTTTTATATAGAGATTCATCAATATTTGGGGAACACATATTTTTAGGAATATAAAAGACATTATTTGGAAAACCATTTAACTTTGGAAGATTTGGAGTTCTATCGTTTACTACAGTAACAAAGCAATTAGCATCTTCGCCATCAATTTCATACATAGTATTTTCTGGCATTTGCTTTAATCTTACTATATCTCTAGAATGATCAAGAAAATTATAAAGTGAATGGATGAAATCATCTATAAAAGAATCTTTAATATTAGAATTACTAGAATGCAACTTCTTGTCAAACTTATTAGTAGTCTTTGCTAAAGAATCAACAGTAGAAGATAAAAAATCATCTAAATTCATAAATAAATCACCTCCTTGCTATTTATATAATACAACCATTTTTATAAAAAATCAATACTAATATAAAATGAGTGTGAATAAAATAGATAAGAACTCTTGCAATATTAATTTTATTATGTTAATATGATTTTAACAGTTGAGATTCGGAAAACTTAAAGTAGGCTCATTTTTCGCATATAAGTATCGTTAAGGAGCCAAAAAAGCACAAGGCTATCTGTTTTTTTTATAAAAAAGAAAGAGACCTATCGGTGTTATAGCGAAGCTATTAATTGGTAAAAAAACAACTGCGCCCAGTGGGCAAAAAAAGAGACTCCCAGTGTATAGCTAGAAGTCTCTCTTGTATGGTCAGATTATATTTCTCCTTTACCAAAGAGATCATTTTCCTTTGCACTTTTACGAAACTCTTCACATTGCTTTTTCGTTAAACATGATCTGTGAGGATCTGCAAATTTCGGCGTAAAACTTTCTTTTAATGACTTGAATAAATTGCTAAAAAAGTGCTTTAACATTATAAATTACCTCCTGATAAAATTACCATGGATTTATCAAGCAGCTGACCTCTACTTGATTTATAATATTTTACAATATTATAATAACATAATTCTTGAATTTATACAAGAAAAATACATGGAATAAACCCACACTTTTGACTTTCTTCCAGCAGATGCCCAAACATTGTAGATGCTATATATAACGCAATAAATTAAAATAACAATTATTATTTTCATTACTTTCTTGATTATCTTCATATTTCGGTCAGTTCTTGCTACTCTTTTTCCAATATCTTGATTAATATCAATTTTATATTTACTCAGCATTTCAGCATTTCTATTTTCCATATATTGTTCTAATTTTTTCCAATCTTTTTCATTATCCATAAAGTGTAAAACCTCTCACTAATATACAATTTAAATTATTATTTATTCTCCTTGTCCTATATTTATCAAAAAAAAGACAAAAAGTCAATAATATATTGAGGTAATAATAGTTTAATCAAGTTAATATCTGGTATTTGATAATTTTATTACTTTCTAATACAATCAGCTTGCTTATAAATACAGAAAAAATTAATTACATCCAAACAACAAAAATTTCACAGGGATTTTATACAGAAATTATATATTTAGATTTGAAAATGAAGAAACTGTTGATAAAAAATTATTCAAATGCTATAATGAAATTAAATTTAACTAAAGGAGATTTATTATGCTAGAATTAAAAGATGTATCGAAATTTTATTATAGTAATGGAATAATAGCATCAGGATTTACAAAAATAAATCTAAAACTTAGAATGGGAGAATTTGTAGTTATAACAGGAGAGTCAGGAAGTGGGAAAACAACTCTTTTAAATGTAATATCAGGACTTGATAGCTATGAAGAAGGAGAAATGTATGTAGATGGCAAAGAAACAAGTCATTATACAGAAAAGGACTTTGAAGACTATAGAAGAAAATACATAGCAAATATATTCCAGAATTTTAATTTAGTAAATAGTTACACAGTATATCAAAATGTAGAATTAGTACTTCTATTAAATGGGTATAAAAAGAAAGACATAAAGAAAAAAGTATTAGATATGATAGACCAGGTGGGGCTTACAAAATTTAAAAATACCAAAGTATCTAAACTATCAGGAGGCCAAAAGCAAAGAGTAGCAATAGCAAGAGCAATGGTAAAAGAAACACCAATAATAGTTGCAGATGAGCCAACTGGAAATTTAGATGTAGAATCTGCGAAAGAAGCAATAGAAATACTAAAGAAAGTATCAAAAGATAAACTAGTAATTATAGTTACACATAATATAGAACAAATGGAACAGTATGCAACAAGAATTATAAAAATGCACGATGGAAGAATAGTAGAAAATAATGAAGTAAAAAAGGTAGAAGATAATATAGAAGTAAAAACAAGCAAATACAATAAGATAACAAGAGCAAATAAATATAGATTAGGTATTCGAAATACATTTAATATCTTTTCTAAGTTTGCCTTATTATTTGTTGTATTTTTATTTATAACTTTAGCAGTGTTTGCTGAATATGCATCATTTAAAAATGAAGAATATGAACTAAGTCAACAAGCCCATAATTATTATTTTAAAGATACATCACCTAATAGAATTCTCATAACAAAGAAGGATAAAACCGAATTTTCAAGTGAAGATTATGAAAAAATAAAAAGCATTTCAAACATAAATTACATAGTAGAAAATGATTATCTAATAGATAAGCGCATAAAACTTTATCAAGGAGATTTTTTATTTGGAATTGGACTTAAAGGATACTTTAATGATATAAAAAAATTTGATGGAAATCTAGATAAAGGAAGAATGCCAGAGAATGATAATGAAATTATATTAACTACTGATAAGAATTATATCTCAATTGATGACTACTTAAATAAAACTTTTAATGTTAGTACTACTGATTCATATAATATGGGGAATAGTCAAGATGAAGTTACAATTGTAGGAATTAAATATACTGATGCTGCAACACACAGTTATGACTTCGATTTTCAAATATATGCTACTAGTAAAATGATAGAGAAATTAAAAATACCTATGAATATTAGTATTAGTACTATAAAATATTTGTTCAATGGGAAATATACTGATATAGCTAATTATCAGCTTGTATCAAGTAAAAATGTAGAAAAAGGAAAGGCAATTGTTAATGATGATTTAAAATATCAATTAATAAGAGGAAGTATAAAAAATAAACCAATAACCATATTTGTAAATAATTTTTTCTATAATGAAGAATTGAATCTCAAAATATCAAGAACTTATACAAAATTAAATTTCAAAAAAGTAACTGGATATGATGAATATCAAGACATTATTTGTATAAACGAAGAAGACTATAAATATTTATTTGACAAACCATCTTATCAATCAAGCGTATATGTAAAGGATACAGAAGATATAGATGAAACTTTGCAAGAATTAGAAAATATGGGAATAGAAGCTAAAAAAATAACAGATTTTGCACTTCAAGATAATTCGCAAACTATTCAAGTAGAAAAGATTATAAAAACAATTGTAACTATAATATTAATTATTATATTATTCTTTATTTCATATTTCATAATAAGGATAATATTGAAATCGAGAAATACATATTACACAACACTCAGAATGCTCGGAGCAGGGCTAAAAAGTGTAAAAAGAATATTAGATATAGAGTTATTTATCAATTCAAATATAGCATATTTTACAGTAGTAATATTTATTTGGTTAACAAAACTTAATATTATAAATTTTGAGTATATTAGAAATCTTGCTCAATATATACAACTACCTGAATATCTACTAATGTATGTAATTCTAGTATTAATGTCAAGGTTAGTATCAAGAAGATTCTCTAGAAAGTTATTTAAGAATAGTACAATAGATACATACAATGAGGAGGTGTAGATATATGATTAGTTTGAAAAAAGTTAACAAATATTTTAATAGACATAGAAAAAATGAAATACATATCATAAACAATACATCTCTTGAATTTGACAATACTGGAATAGTTGCACTACTTGGAGAATCTGGGAGTGGAAAGACAACTCTTTTAAATACAATAGGTGGGCTCGATAAAGTAAACAGTGGGAAAATATATATAAACGGAGAGAGAATGACTAAAAGAAGTACTTATGCAACTGATAAGATAAGAAATCTGAATATTGGATACATTTTTCAAGATTATAAACTGTTAGATAATTTAACGGTATATGATAATGTAGCTATCTCATTAAAAATGATAGGACTTAAAGACAAATTAGAAATACAAAAAAGAGTTAATTATGTCTTAGAGTGTGTAAATATGTATAGATATAGGAATAGACCAGCTAAAATGTTATCAGGAGGAGAAAGACAAAGGGTTGCAATAGCAAGGGCAATTGTTAAAACTCCTAATATTGTAATAGCAGATGAACCAACTCGGAAATCTAGATAGCAAAAATTCATTAGAAATAATGAATATAATTAAAGCAATTTCAAAAAAAAGATTAGTAGTACTTGTAACTCATGAAACCGAACTTGCAAGATTTTATGCATCAAGAATTATAGAAATACAAGATCGGAAAAATTATAAGAGATTATCTAAATAATACTGCAAATGACCTAGATTATAGAGTAGAAAGCAAGATATATTTAAAAGATTTTGAAAATATAGAAAATATAAATAAAGACAATATAAATGTAAATGTTTATTCAAATGATAGTGAAAAATTAGATGTAAATATAATTACAAAAAACAATAATATTTACATACAAGTGCCTAATAAAAAGGTAGAAGTAATAGATGAAAATTCAGCTGTTGAGCTTGTGAATGAGCATTATAAAAAATTGAGCAGAACAAATTATGAGAAATATTCATATGATTTAAATAGCATTATTGATTCAAAATTTAAAGCTAAATATAAATCTATAAATGGTATTGTGAAATCTTTTTATATGGGAATTAGAAAAATTGCAGATTATTCAGTATTAAAAAAGATTTTATTAACACGGTTTTTTCCTATCAGCGATGTTTATTGTATACTCAATAACAAATATATCAGGAAGGCTAACTATAAGAGATACAGACTTTATGACAGCTGACAAAAACTATATTGTAGTAGAAAATGAAAAAGTAAGTGTAGAAAAATTTTTAGAATATGAAAACTTAGATAGTGTAAATTATATATTACCTGGAAACGGTAAAGTGAATTTAAAAATACAATTTAACGATTATTACCAAACTTTTGAGGGTGATATAAACACTGTGCTAGAAGGAACTTTGACAAGCTTAGATGTTATATCTAGTTCAGATATTGTAAATGGAAGAATGCCTAATAATGAATATGAAATTGTAATAGATAAAGTAGTATATGACAATGTTGCTAAAGGTGGTTTTGGCAATGTGCTATACAAGGGAATAACTAAAGCACAAGATTTACTAAATAGAAAAGTTTCTGGAGGAGGTTTAAATGATATAACAATTGTTGGAATTGTAGATAAAAAAACCCCATCAATTTATGCAAGTGAAAATATATTTGTAAATTTATTGAATTCTGCAGAAGCCCTACAAATTGGAAATATTGAATATGTAGAACAGTTGAATAATGAAACTACAAATTTAGACGATTACAATTTATATTTAGATGATATTACTATTACAAAGGGTAGAATACCTAAAAATGATTATGAAGTCATTGTAAACAAATCAAATCAATATCAAATGAAATTAAATGAAACAATAGACCAAAAAGTAAATGGAACTAAGTTAAGAGTTGTAGGCTACTATGATAGTAAAACAAATATGCAAAATTATTTAGTAAATAATAATACAATTAAATATGATGAAATTAATAAAAATGCTGGACTTATGATATATCCAAAGAACAAGGACAAGGCATTAGAAGCTTTTAATAATAAATATAATGTTAATGCCCAAGATAAATACGAAGTAGATAAAAAAGAATATATACAAGGGCAAAAAGATAGCATAACTAGTGGAGTAATTTTTGCAAGTGTAATTCTTGTAATATCATTAATTGAAATATATTTAATTGAAAGATCATCATTCTTATCAAGAATAAAAGAAGTTGGAATATTAAGAGCAATAGGCTCAAAAAGAATTGATATATACAAAATGTTTTTAGGAGAGATACTTGCAATAACGACAATTATAAGTATGAGTGGAGTAGCTCTTATGACATATATACTTACAACTCTTACAAAAGCATCTGATTTTGCAAGAATATATACTGTAAATATACAAACTATTGGAATAAGTATAATTTTAATTTATGCATTTAATATAATAGTTGGTTTGTTGCCACTATTTAAAGTACTAAGAAAAACACCAGCACAAATTTTAGCTAGACATGATATAGAATAGCTACGACGAAATCCAATTCATACATATTTTGATGTTATTTCGTATAATTTGAGTAATTTAACAAAATATGGTATAATTTAATTATAATATAGTCAAATGAAAAGGGGGGAGATTTTATGAAGAACCATAAAATATCAAAAATTATATTAATTGTAATTTTAATTTTGCTAATAATTTTTATTATACATACTGTTAGAAATTACATTATTTTAAACAAAATATTTAATCAAGAATTAGGATATGCAGATAAGACTAATATATCATATATGAAAAAACAGTACAATGAGAATGAACCTGAAAAAATTTCTACTTCAGAATGTTATCGTAAAGACAATAAATCTATGATAGTAATGAAGAATGAAGGAGATAATACAACAATTTTTTGGGCTGACTCTGAGACACATGAACAGATAATGTTAAAACCAGAGGAATTAACTGCTACTAAAGGATTTTTAAATACAAATGTTTCAATTCCAATGATTGTATCATCAATGGAACTTAATAATTTTGCATCTAAATTATTATCATCTATGACTTCAATTATAAGTACTGATAAAATAAATAATGAGGAGACATACTGTATTAGATTAAATTATTTAGTGAGATTTGATGGAAATAAATCTTGGGTTAGTAAAGAAAATGGAATGATAATTAGGCAAACAGATGGATTTAGCGAAGTAGATGGTAAATTGTACACTAATCTAATTGAGTTTACAGATTATACTTTTGACAATGTAACAGATGATAATGTTGCTAAACCAAATTTGGATGGGTATGCAGTTAATTAATAACTAAAATAAAAATTCATTACTTTTAGCAGTATAAAAAAGGGAGAAGTGAAATGAAGAAAAAATCAAAGATTATATTAGCAACATTAGTATTAATAATTTCTTTAATCTTGATATACATAGTATATCAAAATATAAAAGAATTTATAACAGAGCAGGAAATAAATAAAGAATTAAATGAGGTTGTTACTGCTCATGCGACAGGTATAGTTGTAGCAAAGACAAGAGATAAGCATGACAATAGAGACACTACGAGTATAACTTTAAAAGAAAGAGAAGATTCAACTAGGATGTCATATAGATTTGGTATAGCAAGTAATACTACTATTAAAAATATAAATGGAGAAGAAATACAAGTTTCTGAGTTAAATTTAGGAGATAAAATATATATTACTTATGAAGACAAAGTAATGAAGGAAATGATATATACTTATCCAAAACCATTATATAATATTAAATCAATTGAAGTTTTAGAAGATAATAGTGATAATCATCTTACAGAGGATGATTTAAGCTATAATAATTTTGAACTTACTGGAATTGAGTTTAGAAAAGATAGAATATCATTTTTGGTAAGAAGTTTGCATACAGAAAAATTTCCAAATGATTATTCATCTACTATATGTAAAATAGTGAAAAAGGCAAATGATGGAACTAAAAATGTAGAAGAAATATTATCTATTGATCCTACTGTAATTTCTTCTGAAAATGAATATTCATCATCTAACTATTCTGACGGAAAAATAAAAATTGCTGTGCCTGATTTGGAGGAAGAGTTAGAAACTGGAGAATATATACTTAGATTAGAAAATGAAGAATTAGGATTGATAAAAATTCCTTTTAAGATAACTGCATCTGGGCTATATTGGTAAATACCATTAGAGCAATTAAATATTAAAAATATTTCTTATATTTTACCGTAAATTTATTCTTGAATTTACGGTTTTTTGTATACATAGATTCAAAATAAATATTTATACAATTGAATAAACACATATTTTATGATATACTATTTAATGCTAGGATTTAATATTAAATAAGTCAAAAAATTATGGAGGATAGATATGAGCTTTTTTGATAAATTAAAAAATGGATTGGGAAAGACAAAAACTTCAATAAATGATAAAATAAATGATGCGTTTAGTGTATTTAGAAAGGTTGACGAAGAATTATTAGATGAACTTGAAGAAATACTTATAATGTCAGACATAGGCATGGATACTTCTTTAGAGATAATATCAAGATTAAGGCAAAGAATAAAAAAAGAAAATATAAAAGATGCAGAAGAAGTAAAAGAAGCTTTAAGAGAAGAAATGAAAGAGATTTTGAATGTATGTGATAATACTTTAAAGCTAAACACAAAACCATCAGTGATTTTAGTAATAGGTGTAAATGGAGTACGGAAAAACAACTTCAATTGGAAAAATCGCAAATAAGTTAAAAAAAGAAGGAAAGAGTGTATTAATCACAGCAGCAGATACTTTTAGAGCAGCAGCAGTAGAACAACTAGAGATATGGGCAAATAGAGCAAATTGTGAAATGATAAAAAAAGAAGAAAATGCAGATCCAGCTTCAGTTGTCTATGAGGCAATCAAAGCAGCAAAAGAAAAAAATATAGATGTTTTAATCTGTGATACTGCTGGAAGACTTCATAACAAGAAATATTTAATGGACGAGTTAGAGAAAATACAAAGAGTAATAGAAAGAGAACTTCCAGAAGCAGATAAAGAAGTACTACTTGTAATAGATGCAACAACTGGACAAAATGCAATAGAACAGGTAAAAGCATTCAAGGAAGTTAGCAACATAACAGGACTTATACTTACAAAACTTGATGGTACAGCAAAAGGCGGAGTGGTAATAGGTATAGTAAATGAAAACAAGATACCAGTAAAGTTTATAGGTATTGGAGAACAAATTGATGACATGGAAATATTTAATTCAGAAGATTTTACTCAAGCAATAATTTAAAATAGATCAAGGGAGGAATTTTAATGTCAGACCATAATAATCAAACAAAAGAAAATGGAGAAGACAAAATTGAAACTAATGAAAAAGATGTAAAACAATCTGAAGTAAATGAGAATGAAACAAATAACATTCAAGAAAATCAGACACAAGAACAAAACAGGGAAACGAAGAAAAAAAGATTTAAAACTAGAACAAAATTAGTATTCATAGCTATAGTAATATGTGCAATAGCTTTATTAGTTATGGGACGAGCCAATTACATTAAAATGATGGAAATAGGCGAAAACTATTTAGATGTATTTGCAAAAAATATGAAATATAAATTATATATTGGGCTCATAAATTTTGCATTTATATTTGTTTCAATATGTATAACTAATAGTTTGATAAAAAGAGGCTTGAAAAAGTTCTTCAAGGAAGAGAATAAGGAAATGCCACATCTTCCTAATAAGTCTTTGGCCTTTATTATTTCGCTAATAGCATCTATTATTACACCAGATATATTCTTAGAGAAGCTTATCTTATTTAAAAATTCTGCACAATTCGGAATAACAGATCCAATCTTTAATATGGATGTTGGATTCTATATGTTTCAAGCACCATTGATAAATATTATTTTATATTACTTACTTGCTGTATCAGTTATTTTAACAATCTATGTAGGTATATATTACATAATAGTCTTGAATAGATATTTTGATGGAATAGACGGACAAACACTCAAATCAAATACATTTATCAAACATTTATTATTTAATGTAATGATAATAGCTACCTTGATATCTTTGATAATAATTTTTAGTATGCAAAATATTGTGCTTGATAA
Source organism: uncultured Clostridia bacterium (assembly GCA_947624905.1). Lineage (GTDB taxonomy): Bacteria > Bacillota > Clostridia > TANB77 > CAG-508 > JAAWPK01. The sequence continues at coordinate 16,262 of CANQMI010000014.1, read as the reverse complement.
TTTCTTGAGTTTGAATGATGAAATCAAAACCACAATTGTTGGAGCAGGTTTAATAGAAAGTACAATAAAATTATGGGGATATAGAATTCTTGCAGTTATAATCTTTGTATCAGTATTTTTCGCAATAAGATATTTCAAAAAATCGGATTCGAAGAAAGTCATAAAATCGTTAGCTGTTGTACCTATATACTTAGTAATTCTATTTGTTGTTACAGTAGGATACAATATGATATTTATAAATGGAAGCGAGCTTGATAAAGAAAAATCATATATAAATACAAATATAAATTTTACAAAAACTGCTTATAACATAAATATAGATGAAGTTGAATTGAAAGATGCAAAAACTATCACAGAAGATGAAACAGAGGAAAATGAAAGTGTAATAAAAAATATTTCAATAGTAACAGAAGATATTATGTTAAACAATTTATTGCAGACGCAAACAAGTACAGGATATTATACATATAAAGTTGCAAAGCCAACATATTATAATAAACATTTAGTATATTTAGCACCAAGAGAAATAAATACTGAAAATACGGCTTATAACAGCAAAGCAGAAGGATATACACACGGATATGGAATTGTTACAGCATCAGCAAGTAATATAGATGAAAATGGAAATGTAGTATATATATCAAAAGAGTTTGAAAATCAAGAAGTGAAAGAGCCTAGAATTTATTATGGAACTAATGAAAATTCTACAATAGTAATTTCAAAGGACACTGAAGAGTTTGATTATCCAAAAACTACTACACAAAATGCAACATATAAATACCAGGGAGAAGGCGGAATTTCTTTAAATCTATTAGATAGAATAATTCTTGGCTTGAATGATAAAAATCCTACTATAGTTTTTGCAGATGGCGATAGTAAGATATTATTTAACAGAAATATAATAGAGAGAGCAAAAGAAATTATGCCATATTTGATATATGACGAAAATCCATATATGGTTATTGGAAATGATCAAAATCTATATTGGGTATTAGACGCATATACTATATCAAATTCATACCCTTACTCACAAAAAACAAAAATAAAGAATCATGAAAATGTACAAGAAATCAATTATATAAGAAATTCTGTAAAAGTAATAGTAAATGCTTATAATGGAGATATAAATTTCTACATAACAGATAAAACAGACCCTATTATAATGGTATATAACAATATGTACAATACTATGTTTAAAACAGCGGAAGAAATACCAGAAGGAATTTCACAATATTTTACTTATCCAGAGTTTTTATATAAAATACAAGCAGATATTTTAACAATGTATCATGATGTTTCAGCAGATGTACTATACAGAGAAAATGATATATGGCAAATTGCTTCATACTCAAATTCGATTGCAACAACAGCTTCAACAAAAATGTCTCCATTACTTACAATGGTCAAGACAGTAAACTCTGACGAAAGCAAACTAGGCTTAGTAATAGGATATAACCTATATGAAAAAGAAAGTTTGAATGCGTATTTAGTAGGAACAGTTGAAAATGGAAGTAATGCACTATCATTGTATAAATATTCAAATGATAGCAGTATTATAGGGCCAATACAATTAAATAATCTACTTGAACAAGATGAAACTATCTCAAGTGCAATTACAAGCTTGAATGCAACAGGAACAAAAATCACAAAAGAAATAGTCATGGTCCCATTAAATAATAATTTACTATATGTTATACCAATTTATCAAACTTCTTTAAATGAAAAAAATAGTGTACCAGTTTTAAAGAAAATAATAGTAGCTTCTGGAAACCAAATAGCTATAGGAAATGATTTGAATGAAGCATTAAATAATCTATTATCTTCAAATGAAACTGTAAGTATTGAAGTTGAAGATAGAGAAACCAAAGAAGGATTAGTAGAAGCAATCATAAAAGCAAACAATAATTTAAATGAATCAAGTGCGGCAAATGATTGGGAACAAATAGGAAAAGATTTAAAAGAACTTCAAGCGTTGATTAAACAATTGGAAGATATTGTAAAAAGTGAAGAAAATGAACAAAATTTAGATGAAAATAATGTAATACAAGACAATAATATAAATAATATATATGTTCAAAATAGAATGGAATAAAAAAATTATTTACTTTTGAAAATCCCATTGATAAAAAATATTAAATCATATATAATTCAAGAAAAAGGAGAAGAAAACATATGAAAATTAAAAGTGATAGTGGAGTAACATTAGCAGTATTAGTAGTAACAATAGTAGTAATTGCAATAATTTCTGCAATATCGGTACAGGTAGGTTTTCAACAAATAGATTTGGCAAGATTTGAAAATTTAAAAACTAATCTTTTATTAATCCAAAGTAGATGCAAAATCAAAGCAGAGCAAAAAGCTATAGGAGAAATAGAAGAAAGTGAATTATATGGAACAAAACAAGAGAATGCGGGTGAATATGATGGCTGGTATTTGTTATCACAAGATGATTTAAATAATATGGGTGTTACGAGTGTAAAGGCAGATGACCAATATTACGTAAATTATGACAGTGATGATATAGCCTATGGAAAAGGATTAGAATTTGACGGAAAAACTTATCATAAATTATCTGAAGTACTAGAATATTAATCAAAACAGGGAGATTAATAAATGACAGAAAAGGAATTTATAAGATTAAAAAAACTAAAAGAAATAGAACAAAATATATACATGGATGGAACCAAATATATTTGTGGAATAGATGAAGCGGGTCGTGGACCTTTTGCAGGTCCAGTAGTTGTAGCAAGTGTAATAATGCCCAAGGATTCAATGATAGAGGGAGTAAATGATTCAAAAAAGATTTCAGAAAAGAAAAGAGAACTAATATATCAAGAAATAATAAAAGAGGCAGTTAGCTATAGTGTTGGAATCATTGATGAAAGTAGAATTGACGAAATAAATATTTTGGAAGCAACTAAAGAGGGACTTACAAATTCAGTTCGAGGTCTTGAAGTAAAACCAGATGTTATTTTGGTAGATGCTCTGACGAAAATAGATACTTGTGGCATACCATATAGGTCTATAATCAAGGGAGATGCTTTGTGCTATTCAATTTCTGCAGCTTCAATCATTGCAAAGGTTACAAGGGATAGAATAATGATTAAATATGATGAAATCTATCCAGAGTATGGATTTGCAAAAAATAAAGGATATGGTACTGCTTACCATATCGACGCAATTAAAAAATATGGATTATGTCCAATACACAGAAGAAGCTTTACTGCAAATTATACTTAGAAAAAATGATTTCTTCGTATTGTTTATATAGAGTTTGTATATTTAATTCATCACCATTTTTGATTTTATATAAAAGTATAGAATACGTTATACCAAAAAGGCCTGAAGCTAGGACTTTAGGATCATCAACACTAATATTTTTTGCTTCACCATTTTCTATACTATCTTGAATAATTTTTTCAACTAAATCAATATATTCAAATACATATTTTCTACAAGTCAAGTGTCTGGATTCTTTTCCTAACACTTGGCTTAAAACTATTGTCATAAAATCTTCATATTTTGTCATAACTTTAATTTGAATGAGAAGAATAGCTTTTAGTTTATCTGTAAGAGTAGTACAATTAGCAATTTTAATTGAAATGCTATTTTGTAATAGTTTCATACCTTCTTCGACAAGGAAATTGAAAATCTCTTCTTTACTTGAAAAATGATAATATAAAGTACCTTTTGCAACTCCTACAATTGAAGTGATTTCTTCAATACTTGTTGCGTCATATCCTTTTGTTGCAAATAAGTTCATAGATGTTTCGAAAATTTTACGCTTTGTTCTATTCATAAATAATCTCATTCCTTTCTAAAAGATAAATCCATTATTATTATATCTTGAAAATGAAATATGTTCAAGAGTAAAAGTAGTAATTTTTAGTAGTTACCTGTAAATTGTAACTATTAATTATAGGAGTTTTTTGATAATCTGACCGCTCAGTATAATGAAAAATCAAAAAAAATATATTATAATATTAAAATATAAAAATAAGAAAAAGGAATGAAATTTATGAAAGTAGCATTTGTATTTCCAGGACAGGGAGCAGAATATGTTGGAATGGGAAAAGACTTATATGATAATTATCAAGAATCAAGAAACATATATGATAAAGTTGATGAAATTTTAAATCTTGATATAAGAAAGATATCATTTCAAGGACCAATAGAACTTCTAACTCAGACAAAAAATACGCAAATAGCGATTCTAACTATGTCGCTTGCAATTTTAGAAATCTTGAAGAAAAATAAAATAGAATCAAATATTTTAGCAGGATTAAGTCTAGGAGAGTATTCCGCATTAATTTATTCTAAAGTATTCTCATTTAAGGATGGTATAAAAATTGTAAGAAAAAGAGGAGAATTAATGCAAGAAAATGTGCCACAAGGGGAATGGAAGATGGCAGCTATAATAGGGCTTACTGATAAAAAGGTTCAAGAAATATGTGAAAAAGTAAAAACAGGTTTTGTAGTTCCTGCAAACTATAATTGTCCAAACCAAGTTGTAATTTCAGGAGAAAAACAAGCAGTAGAAACGGCTATGGATATTGCAAAACTTGAGGGAGCAAAAAAAGCAGTAGAGTTGCAAACTAGCGGACCATTTCACACAAAGAAATTAGAAAATGCTGCAAAAAAGTTTAAACAAGAGTTAGACAAACTTGATATCAATACTGACTTTTCAAACGTAATCATAAAAAATCTTGATGCAAGTGAGTATAAGAAAGATGACGATATAAGAGAGATACTTTCAAAACACATAATGAATCCAGTTAGATTTCAAGATTCAATAGCAAAAATGCTAGAGCTTGGAGTAGACACATTTGTTGAAATAGGTCCAGGTAAAGTATTGTCAGGCTTCATCAAAAGAATGAGTAAAGAAGTAAAAATTATGAACATAACAGACGTAGAAAGTCTTGAAAATGTATTAGATTATTTTAAACAAGAAGGAGGAAAATAAAATGGATGAAAAAAGAGTAGCTTTCATAACAGGAGGAACATCTGGCATAGGAAAAGAGGTTTCGCTAACTCTTTCAAGGGAAGGATTTGATATAGCAATTAACTGCATAAATGACCCCAAGAATTATCAAGATGTAAAAAAAGAAGTAGAAGCGAATAATGTAAAATGTATTTTAGTACAAGGAGATGTTTCAGTATATCAAGACACTGAAAGAATGGTAAAAGAAGTAATTGATGAGTATGGCAGAATAGATGTACTTGTAAACAATGCAGGAATAACGAAGGATAATCTTTTGATGAGAATGAAAAAAGAAGATTTCAATTCAGTAATAGATGTAAATTTGATCGGAACATTTAATGTAACGAAAAATGTTGTTCCATATATGATCAAGCAAAGATATGGAAGAATAATAAGTCTAGCATCTGTCGTAGGAGTTGCAGGAAATGCAGGCCAAGCAAATTATGCAGCTTCAAAAGCTGGAATAATAGGATTTACAAAAAGTCTAGCAAAAGAACTTGGAAGTAGAAATATATTAGTAAATGCAGTAGCACCAGGATATATAAAAACCGCTATGACTGATGTACTTTCAGATAAGATCAAGGATTCGATAAAAGAACAAATACCTTTGAGAACACTTGGAGAAACAAAAGATGTAGCAAATTTAATAAAGTTTTTATCATCAGAAGACAGTTCATATATTACAGGTCAAGTAATACATGTTGATGGTGGAATGGTTATGTAATTTAAGAAGGAGAATGGAAATGGAAAGAAGAGTAGTTGTAACAGCTATGGGAGCTATAACTCCTATTGGAAATACCGTAAATGAATTTTGGGAAGGAATAAAAGAAGGAAAATGTGGAATTGATGAGATTACACTTTTCGATAACAGTAATTTTAAAGCAAAACTTGCAGCAGAAGTAAAAAATTTTAATCCAGAAGATTATTTTGATAGAAAAGCTGCAAAGAGATTAGATAGATTTTCGCAGTTTGCTCTAGTTGCTTCTCGAGAACTTATGAAAGATAGCAACATAGACATATCCAAGACAGATATGACACGATTTGGAGTTCTTGTAAGTTCAGGCATAGGAGGAATTCAAACAATAGAAGAAAATTATCAAATATATCAAGCAAAAGGTCCAGATAGGATATCTCCAATGTTTATACCTATGTCAACAATTAATATGGCAGCAGGCAATATTTCAATAGAAGTTGGAGCAAAAGGTGAGTCATTCAGCTTAGTAACAGCATGTGCAAGCTCTACAAATACAATAGGAGAAGCTTACAGGATAATTAAACATGGTTATCAAGATTTGATAATAGCAGGAGGAACTGAAGCATGTATTACTCCTCTTGGGGTAGGAGGATTTACAAACATAAAAGCTCTATCAACATGCAATGATAAGAAAAGAGCAAGTATACCATTTGATAAGGAAAGAAGCGGCTTTATAATGGGAGAAGGAGCAGGACTTATACTACTTGAAGAATATGAACACGCTAAAAAGAGAAATGCAAAAATATATGCAGAGATGTGTGGATATGGAGCAACATCAGATGCTTATCACATAACTTCACCTTCATCTGATGGAGAAGGTGGATCAAGAGCCATGATAAATGCCATGAATGATGCACATATAAAACCAGAAGAATTAGACTATATCAACACTCATGGAACATCTACTCATCTAAATGATAAAATTGAAACTCAAGTAATTAAAAAGGCCTTAGGAGAATCTGCAAAAAAAGTTATGATTAGTTCAACTAAGGGAAATACAGGACACCTACTTGGAGCAGCGGGAGCAATAGAAGCAATCGCAACAATAAAGGCACTTCAAGAAGGATTTGTACCTCCAACTATTGGATATCAAGTTCCAGATCAAGAATGTGATCTTGATATTGTACCAAATGTCGGAAGAAATGTGGATATTAAATATGCTATGTCTGATTCCTTAGGATTTGGCGGACATAATGGGGTAATCATATTTAAAAAGTTTCAAGAATAAAGGAGAGAATATATATGGAATATGAGCAAATCAAAAAAATCATGAAAGATATGGAGGAATCAAGTCTTACAGAACTATCATTAGAATTTCCTGATGGAACGAAAATAAATCTCAAAAACAAGGGAAATGGTGTAGTAGATTCTAAAAATTCAGAAGAAATAGGACAACAAAATGTTACACCAAGAGTATATGAAAAAGATACACTTACAGCATACAAAAAAGACACACCGCCAGCAAAAAAACAAGAACAAGATGAGAATATAAAAATCGTTAAATCTCCTATGGTTGGAACATTCTATGAAAAGCCATCACCAGATGCAGAGAGCTATGTAAAGGTAGGCCAAAAAGTAAAAAAAGGCGATATACTTTGCATCATAGAGGCAATGAAATTGATGAATGAAATCGAGTCGGAATTTGATGGAGAAATAGTTGACATTCTTGTGAAAGATCAAGAAATGGTTGACTATGGAAAACCATTGTTCAAGATAAAATAGATAAGGAGATGAAACTAATGTTAGATACAAAGCAAATAATGGAAATCATACCACAAAGAGCGCCTTTTCTCATGATAGATAGAGTAGAAGAATGTATACCAGGAGAAAGTGCCATAGCCTATAAAAATGTATGTATAAATGAATGGTATTTTCAAGGACACTTTCCAAATAACCCTATTATGCCAGGAGTTTTAATAACTGAAGCTTTAGCTCAAACGGGGGCAGTAGCAATACTTTCTTTGGAAGAAAACAAAGGAAAAAATGCTCTATTTGGTGGAATAGATAAATTGAGATTTAAACAAGTTGTAGTCCCAGGAGATGTATTAAAATTAGAGGTCAAGATTATAAAAAGAAAGGGACCAATAGGAGTCGGAGAAGCTATAGCAACTGTAAATGGAAAAGTTGCAGCAAAAGGTGAGCTTACTTTTGCATTAGTTTAGATAAAATATTTTTGAAATCTGATTTGTGCCTTGAAAGGAAGGATTATAGAAATGCTAAACAAAGTTCTAATTGCAAATAGAGGAGAAATTGCTGTAAGAATAATCAGAGCTTGCAAAGAAATGAATATAAAAACTGTTGCTGTTTATTCAGAAGCGGATGCAAATGCTATGCACGTAAAACTTGCAGATCAAGCTGTATGTATTGGAGCGGCACCAGCTAAAAAAAGTTATTTAAATATTAATGCAATTCTTGAAGCAGCTTATGTAACAGGTGCAGATAGCATACATCCAGGATTTGGATTTTTATCTGAGAATTCTACATTTGCGAAGATGTGTCAAGAATGTAATATTAAATTTATAGGACCAACATATAAAGTAATCGATTTACTAGGAAATAAATCGAATAGCAAAGAATACATGAAAAAGGCAGGAGTACCAGTTATACCTGGCTCTGATGGAGCAGCCAAGAGCATCATACAAGCAATTGATTCTGCTAAAAAAATAGGATATCCAGTTATGCTAAAGGCTTCTGCTGGTGGTGGCGGAAAAGGAATAAGAATAGTAAGAAGTCAAGAAGAATTAGAAAGCGCCTACAATATAATAAAACAAGAAGCAAAAGCATCATTTAATGATGATGAAATTTATATAGAAAAATATATAGAGAATCCACGACATGTAGAAATCCAAATATTAGCTGATGAACATGGAAATAGTGTATATCTAGGCGAAAGAGATTGCTCTATCCAAAGAAGAAATCAAAAGGTATTAGAAGAAAGTCCATCTACTATACTTACAAATGAAATAAGAAATAAAATGGGAAAAGCTGCATTAAAAGCAGTAAAAGCTTCAAATTATACAAGTGCAGGCACAGTAGAATTTTTAGTAGATAAAAATAAAAATTTCTATTTCATGGAAATGAATACTAGAATACAAGTAGAACATCCAGTAACAGAAATGATAACAGGTGTAGATATTGTAAAAGAACAGCTAAAAATAGCATCAGGAGAAAAGCTGACCTTGAAACAAGAAGATATACATATTCAGGGACACAGCATAGAATGTAGAATTAATGCAGAAAATCCTGATAAAAACTTTATGCCTTGTCCTCGGAGAAATCAAGGGACTAAATTTACCTGGAGGAAATGGAGTAAGAGTAGATACGGCAATGTACACAGGATATGTGATTCCGCCAGTCTATGATTCTATGATAGCCAAAATCATAGTACATGGAAGGGATAGAGATGAAGCAATAGCAAAAATGAGAGGAGCACTGGAAGAGTGCGTTGTAGATGGAATAGATACTAACACTGATTTTTTATTAAAAATTATTCAAAATGAAAAATTCAAAAATGGAGATTTTGATACTTCGTTTATTGCACAAGAGTTTAATCAAGTATAAAGAGGTGTAAACAAATGGTTATAGACAAAATAAGAAAAAGAGAAGTAGAGAGCATAGCAACTGAACAGAATGAATATAAAAAAGCAGACATACCTGTTGGTAAATGGGTAAAATGTAACAAATGCAAAGAAATTCTATACAAAGATATAGTTAGAGAAAACTATAGTGTGTGCCCTAACTGTGGTTACCATTTTAGATTATCAAGCAGAAGAAGGATTGCTCAGATTATAGATCAAGGAACATTTCAAGAATTTGAGCTTGATATAGATAATGTAAATCCCTTAGGAATGAATGAATATACCAAAAAAATAGATGGATTAAGAGAAAAAACAGGACTTGATGAAGCTGTGAAATGTGGCCAAGGAAAAATAAATGGAGAAGAAGTTGTAATATGTGTAATGGATGCAAATTTTCTCATGGGCAGTATGGGAACAGTTGTAGGAGAAAAGATAACGTATTCGATAGAAAAAGCAATAGAATTGAAATTACCATTGATAATATTTAGTGTATCAGGTGGAGCAAGAATGCAGGAGGGAATAATGTCCTTGATGCAAATGGCTAAAACTTCAGCTGCGATTGGAAAGCTTGATAAAGCAGGACTTCTCTTTATTTCAATTTTAACGGACCCAACCTATGGAGGAGTAACGGCATCATTTGCAAGCCTTGGAGATATCATACTTGCCGAACCAAATGCAATGATAGGATTCGCAGGACCAAGAGTTATAGAACAAACGATTAAACAAGAATTACCAGAAGGATTTCAAACAGCAGAGTTTCAACTAGAGCATGGATTTGTTGATAAAATAGTAGAAAGGAGCAAAATGAAAGATACGATATATAGAATTTTGCTCATGCACAAAAATAATTAAATACAAATATAAATTTCTGGAGACTTCCTATTAGATAAAAAAGCGGGAGAAAACATGTTTCAACCCGCTTTTTTGAAGAATCAAAATGTTACAGATGCGACCCTTTGCCCAAGATGCCCCTCGACGTGGAATGATAGATAGGGAATACGCGCGCTGTCTAAAATCTTCCTTATCCTTCTTTTGGATAAAGTCGTTACTACATAATAACTCTCACCACGTTTGACGTAGTAATTGTTATCAGCAATCAGATCAGCAAGCTTACTCAGAAAGCTATAATCCCGATCGTGATGAGCGTCAATCAGCTCAAGGCCTAGATCTGCGATGAAAGCACTATCGATATAGATAGTATTTTCAGACATTATTGTTTCCTCCTGAAATATATATATTTGTATGAAAATATTATAGCATAAAAAAATATAAAATACAAGTTCTGACCACTCAGTATAATGAAAATTATAAAAAAATATGATATAAGTATAAAGAAGTTAGGAGATGATAACATGTCCAAGGAACTAAATGCTTGGGACAAACTTAGTATTGCAAGAGCACCGGATAGACCAACAGCACTTGACTACATAGATAATATTTTTCAAGAATTTATAGAATTACATGGTGATAGGCAATTTTCAGATGACAAAGCAATAGTATGCGGTTTAGCAAAATTAAACGGAATAAATTTTACCATAATTGCAGAACAAAAAGGAAGAAACACAAAAGAAAACATAGAGAGAAATTTTGGAATGCCAAACCCTGAGAGTTATAGAAAATCATCAAGATTTATGAAACAAGCAGAAAAATTTAATAGACCGATAATTACATTTGTAGATACTAAAGGAGCTTATCCAGGACTTGGAGCAGAAGAGAGAGGACAAGGTGAAGCAATAGCAAAAAGTATTCTTGAAATGTCAAGGATAAGAGTACCAATAATAGTAGTTGTAATAGGAGAAGGATCAAGCGGAGGTGCTTTAGCAATAGGAGTTGGAGACGAAATACTAATGCTTGAAAATGCCGTATATTCAATCCTATCTCCTGAAGGATATTCAAGTATACTATGGAAAGATTCTTCAAGAGCAAAAGAAGCTGCAGAAATAATGAAAATGACAGCGAAAGATTTACTTGACTTTAAAGTAATAGACAAAATAATAGAAGAACCAAAAGGCGGAGCCCAAAAGAACGTTAAACTCATGTCAGAAAATATAAAACAAGAAATATTAACAGCATATGAAAAATTGAAAACTATAGATCAAGATGAGTTAATAAATAAAAGATATGATAAGTTTAGGAAAATGGGCGAATATAAATCTAAAAGTTACAATATTTAGAATCGTAATCCACACCAAAACTTATAAATTATTCAAGAAAGGGTGATAAAAATGTTATTAAAAAACAAAAAAATATTAATCATGGGAATTAGAAACAAATGGAGCATAGCTTGGGGAGTAGCAAAGATGGCAGCTGAGAATGGAGCAGAATTAATATTCACATTTGCAGGAGAAGAAAACAGAAAAAAAATCGAAGAACTATTATCAGAAATACCATATAAAAAAGCATATAGCTGTGATGTCTCAGATGATCAAGAGATAAAAAAAGTATTTCAAGAGATAAAATCAGAATGTGGAAAACTAGATGGAATATTACATAGCATAGCACATGCAAACACAGAAGATTTGAAAAATGATTTTATTTATACATCAAGAGAAGGCTTCTCTCATGCAAACGATATAAGTGCATATTCATTTGTAGCAATCTCAAGAATAGCGAAGGAACTTGACATGTTAAATGAGGAGTCAAGTTTAGTTTCACTTACATACTATGGCTCTAATAAAGTGCTTGAAGGATATAATGTCATGGGAGTAGCAAAAGCAGCACTTGAGTGCAGTGTTAGATACCTAGCAGATAATTTAGGTCCAGAAGGCATAAGAGTCAATGCAATATCAGCAGGACCAATAAAAACACTATCAGCAAAGGGAATAAAAGATTTTGGCACAATATTACAAGTAATTCAAGAAAAAGCACCACTAAGGAGAAATGTAACCATAGAAGAAATTGGAAATGCAGTAGTATTTTTATTAAGCAATATGTCAAGGGCAATAACAGGCCAAATCATTTATGCAGATAATGGATACAATATAATGGGAATATAAATATATAATAAAATATTGAAAAAAGTTAAACAGTATGATATAATCATTATGTCAACAGATATTTAAAAGTCCTATTTTTCGTCATTGTAAAAATCAACAATAGTAAAAAATTATATTTTGAGGAGGATTAAAATGGTTAGCAGAAAGTTATTTGAAATACAAACAAGAAGGTGGGAAAAAGAAAGAGAAAGAAGAAAGTATCATCCTACAAAAGAAGAACGCAAAATGGATGAAATGTGGGAAAAGGAGAAACAATACAGAATAGTATATTCTGTAAGAGGATCTCTATATAGCGAAGAAGATAAAATAGCGCAACTCGAAAGTAGCGTTTTGAGGATGATGAAGCAGGGATGGCAGCCCATAGGTGGAGTTGCTGTGAGTATCGTACCTGGTGATGAGTGGCCTACTGAAATAACTTTCTATCAAGCAATGATAAAAATAGAATAACTAACTGCAAACAAAAAAGAAGTTCCTATATTTAGGAACTTCTTTTTATAATAATATTATGCTTTTAAACTATTTAATTCTTTAGCTAAATTAGATTTTTTTCTAGCAGCTGTATTTTTTGCAATGATACCTTTGCTCCAAGCTTGATCTATCTTTTTAGTTGCCTCTACAAAAAGAGTTTCTGCAGATTCTGTATTTTTAGAATTTACAGCATCTTGAAATTTTCTAACAGCAGTTTTATAGCTTGATTTAATCATATTATTTTCTAATGTCTTTTTTTCAATTATTTTTGTTCTTTTAATAGCTGATTTAATATTTGGCATAACCTTATGTTGCACCTCCTCTTATTATTTACTAAACAATATCGTATAATATAATACCACAAAAACCAAATAAATGCAATACTCAAATGCAAAAAAGTTATAGCAATTTTAAATCAAATAGTATATAATATTGTCAAATACAAAAATAAGGAATGAAATAAATGTCGAAAAAATTATTGATAACTGAAAAACCTTCTGTTGCAAGAGAATTTGCAAAAGTATTGCGGTATAAATGGAACTAATAAAAATGGATATTTAGAATCAGAAGAATGGATAATAACTTGGTGTGTAGGACATTTAGTTACTATGTCATACCCAGAAAAATATGATGAAAAATTAAAATTTTGGAGATTGGATACTCTTCCATTCCTTCCAAAAGAATATAAATATGAAGTAATTCCAGCTGTAGAAAAACAATTCAATATAATAAAAGGCTTATTACAAAGAGAAGATGTAGGAACAATCTATGTCTCTACCGACTCTGGAAGAGAAGGTGAATACATATATAGACTTGTTGAACAAGAAGTGCGGAGTTCAAAATAAAGAAAGAAAAAGAGTGTGGATTGATTCTCAAACAGAAGAAGAAATAAAAAGAGGAATAAAAGAAGCAAAAGATTTAAAAGAATATGATAGTCTAGCAGATTCAGCATACCTAAGAGCAAAAGAGGATTACCTTATAGGTATAAATTTTTCAAGGCTTCTATCAATAATTTATGGAAGAAGAGCAGCCAAACAAATAAATGAAGAGAAAATATCTATCTCTGTTGGAAGAGTTATGACATGTGTACTAGGCATGATAGTTTCAAGAGAAAGAGAAATTAGAAACTTTGTAAAAACTCCATATTATAAAATAGTTGGTGAATTTGGTGAAAATGATGTATTTAAAGCAGAGTGGAAGGTAACTGAAAAATCAACTATGTTTAATTCTCCAAAACTATACAATGAAAATGGATTTAAAGATGAAAAAGATGCAAAAGATTTCATCACATCTTTTCAAGGAAAAATAGCAAAGGTTATAGATATAAAAAAGGCAAAATCCAAAGAAAATCCGCCATTGCTATTTAACTTAGCAGAGATACAAAACGAATGTACAAAAAGATTCAAGATAAAACCTGATGAAACCTTGAACATAATTCAAGAGCTATATGAAAAGAAACTTGTAACATATCCAAGAACTGATTCAAGAGTATTGTCAACTGCAGTAGCAAAAGTTATAACTAAAAATTTAAACGGAATAGCAAAAGGATATCAAGATCAAGAGATACAAGGATATATCAAGCAAATGTCAGAAGAAAAGTTTTCAACAAATCTTTTGAAAACAAAATATGTAAATGATAGCAAAATAACCGATCACTATGCAATAATACCAACAGGTGAAGGATTTGAAAACTATGACAAATTACAAAACCTACCAAAAGAAGTATATAAAGTTATAGTCAAAAGATTTTTAGCTATATTTTATCCACCAGCAGAATTTAATAAAATATCTATAACAGTCGGAATAGACAATGAAGAATTTAGCACAAGCGGAAAAGTATGTACAAAGAAAGGCTACTTAGAAATTTTAAAGCCAAAGAAAGAAGATGCGGAAGATACAGAAGATAATAGTTTGAATGGACTCAAAAATTTGAAAAAAGAACAAATTTTAGGTATAAAAAACATGGAGATAAAGACAGCAGAAACTACACCACCAACAAGATATAATTCAGGTTCAATAATACTTGCAATGGAAAATGCTGGAAAATTGATAGAAGATGAAGAACTAAGAGAACAAATAAAAGGTGCAGGAATCGGAACAAGTGCTACAAGAGCAGAAATTATGAAAAAGCTTGAAAAAATAAACTATATTGCAATAAATAATAAAACTCAAATAATTACACCAACTCCAAAAGGAGAACTTATATATGATATAGTAAAAAATTCCATACCAGATATGCTTGATCCAAAACTTACAGCAAGCTGGGAAAAGGGACTAGAAATGGTGGCAAATCAAGAAATCAAATCAGATGAATTTATGCAAAAACTAGAAAACTATGTAAAATCGAAGGTTAACAGATTGGTTATATGAGACAAGGAAGAGGCAAGGGGACGGAGCTTTTGGAGACAAGGGGACGGAGCTTTTGTCTCAGTGCACAAATTTATTGCAAATTATTGACATTACGAATAAAATGATGTTATAATATATATAATAAAAATAGTAATCATTTGGTTACTATTAGGAAGTTCTTACCTAAAAGAAGAATGACTTCAAATTAGGTAAAGTTCAAACCTTATAAATGAACTATTTTCAAATTAGGTAATGCTTAAGCCTATAAATAAGCAGTTTTAAATTTTATGTGGGGGTACATTTAAAATGTACCCTCTATTTTTAAGAAAAGGGGAAAAATGGAAGAATTATTATTTTATATTATAGATAAAAATTATATAAAACATTTAAGTAAATTTGAAAATCATATAAGTTATAATAAAGATGAAATAGGACATAGCAGACCATATTTGGGTATTGTATTAAGAATAGGAGATTATAATTATTTTGCTCCTTTATATTCATACAAGGAACATTATTCTAAATATAAGAATAATTCGAGTTTTTTCTTTGTGTATGATAGAAAGAAAAAACCATTAGCAATTATTAAATTTTCAGCTATGATTCCTATTCCAAAAAATTTTAATGTACTAAAATTATTAGATTATAATAAACAGGAAAAAAAGTATAAAGATTTAATTTCAGCAGAGTATAGATACATAAATTCTAACAAAAAAGAAATTTACAAAAGAGCAAATAAAATGTATTATGCAGTAACAAAACATAAGAACAACTTCTTTAGAACAATAGCTTGTAATTTTGAATTATTAGAAGAAAAATGTTTGGAGTATAAGAAATAAGATGGCAAGTACAAATAAATTATAAATAGTAACTATAAATATTACAAAAGCATTAAGAAATATATTGGAAAAATTATCCAAAACCTCTTGACAGTTTACAATAATATGATAAAATAATATAGTAAGTTAAAATATATTCTAAAATAATTAGTTATATATATTATCTGAACATTGAAAATTAAATAGGAAAGAGGTAGATTTTATGGATAACATTGTAACCATAATCGCCACTGTCCTAATCTCTGGAATAATATTTATTCCAATAGGTATAGTAATAAGAAAGAAAATTGCTGAATC
>CANQMI010000013.1 GCA_947624905.1 uncultured Clostridia bacterium | reverse complement strand
GTAATAAATATCCAAGAATTAAAGCAATATACAAATCCATTAAATGAAGATATTGCAAGATTAGAAAGAGAACTAAAACTAATTACATCAGAGATAAAAGAAAAAGATATATTAGAAAAAGAACTTACAAAAACAATTAGTACAGTTGATGATATACTTAATAATGAAATAATAACAAATGCAATGCTAAAAACAATAATAGATGTTATTGAAGTAGATAGCGATTCAAATGTTGAAGTAAGATTAAAATTATTAGATGAAATAGGCTCTACGCCAACTGTAATTACAAATTTTAATGATATTAAAGATACCGCTCTTAAAAGTAACATCAGTACACAAAGACGTAAGTGAAAGGTTGCTAAAAATAAACCCAGTCTTGGCATTGGAAGTTAGAAAAATACTAGATGAAAATAAGGCAGAAAGACATATAAGGGGAGGAATGGCGACTAAACTAAAATACACAAGAAAAGATACTGCAAGTTGAAGATATTAACAAAATCTTAATAATAATATTTTCACAAAAGTACTTTATCTTTTAGAAGTTTTGTATTATAATATTAATGTCATAAATTATATCAAAATGAAAATGCAAAACTCTCTAAGGAGGATAATATATGAAAAACGATAAAAAGAAACAAAAAAACACAAACGAATATATATCAAAAGATGAAACAATTGTATATAAAGTAAATAAAAAAAATAAAAAAGAAAAGAAGAAAAAGAAAAAACATCCAAAGCTAATGTTATTTATAAAAATAATGTTAATAACATTTATATTACTTGCAGTAATTGGTGGCGGAGTATTTGGAGCAATTATATACAGATGTATATGGGGAGATTGGGCATTATCAGAAGAAGACTTAGATATAAAGTATATAAATTCAACAGTATATGATATCAATGGAGACCTTCTTGCAACATTAAATGGAAATGAAAATAGGCAAATAATTAGCAAAGATGATATGTCTAAATATATACCACAGGCATTTATTTCTATAGAGGATGAAAGATTCGAAAAACATCACGGAGTTGACTGGAAAAGAACAGCCGGAGCAATTTTAACATTTGCTATACATAGTGGAGAATCTTCATTTGGTGGAAGCACAATAACTCAACAGCTTATCAAAAATTTAACAGATGAGAGAGAAGACAGCGGATTCCAAGGAGCATTAAGAAAAATAAAAGAGATAGTAAGGGCATATCAAGTAGAAAATATATTATCAAAAGATCAAGTTCTTGAACTTTATCTAAATTTAATTCCACTTGGAAATGTATATGGAGTTCAAATGGCATCAAAATATTATTTCGATAAAGATGCGAAGGATTTAACATTAGTAGAATCAGCATATCTTGCTGGTATAACACATGCACCAAGTACATATAATCCTTTTGGTGAAACAGATAGAACTGAAAGAATAAATACAAGGGTAAAAAGAGTTCTTAACAAAATGAAAGAACTTGGCAGAATCACACAAGAAGAATATGACTCAGCAATCAAGGAAGTAGACGAAGGAATAAAGTTTAAACAAGGTAAAGTATCACAAATGAACAATTTGACTTACCATACAGAAGCAGCATTAAAAGAGATAGTAAAAGATTTGATGGAAAAAAATGGCTGGGAAGAAAAAGTTGCAGAAATGCACTTATATGGTGATGGATATAAAATATATACAACTTATGATCCAGATATCCAAAAAGCCGTAAATAAACAATATATAGATAACAGTAAAAAATATACTACATCATACAAGACAGTAACAAGAAAGAATAAAGATGGAACGACAACAAAGGAAAAGGTTAGACAGGAATCTGCAATTGTAATAATAGACCATAAAACAGGTCAAGTAGTTGCAGGATATAGTGGACTTGGGGAGAAAACGGAAGAGGATACAAAGGGAACAAACAGAATGACAGATGTTATACATAGCCCAGGTTCATCTATAAAACCACTTGCCGTTATAGGACCAAGTCTTGAAGAAAGAAAAATAACAGCAGGAACAGTTGTAGATGATACACCACTAACCATTGGAAGCTACAGTCCAAAGAACAGTGGTGGAGGATATCATGGCCTTATGAATATTAGATATATTTTGAGAGTATCAAGAAATATACCAGAAGTAAAAATGATGCAAAAACTTACTGTAGAAAAATCACTTGAATATCTAGATAAATTTGGATTAGATATAACAAACGAAAAGAATGATGGATTGTCATTAGCTCTTGGAGGAATGAGCTATGGACCAACAGTTATACAGATGGCAGCAGCATATGCTACAATTGCAAATGATGGAACATATATAGAGCCAACTTTCTATACCAAAATTACAACTGCTGACGGAAACACTGTAATGGAAACAAAACAAGAAACAAGAAGAGTGCTATCAGAACAAAATGCTTGGATATTACAAACTTTACTTGAAGAACCAACAGGAACTGGAATGACAGGATCATCTCAGGCAACAGCAACTAGAGCAAGAGTAAAGAATCAAGCAACAGCAGGAAAGACAGGAACAACAAATGATAATAAAGCATTGTGGTTCTGTGGATTTACTCCATATTATGCAGGAGCAGTTTGGCTAGGATTTGATATAGAGTCTGATGGAAATGCGTATGGTGGATCAAGTTTGGCAGCGGCATTATGGGGAACAATCATGAATGATGTACATGCAGGATTACCTAAAGCTGATTTTGATAGGCCAGATGGAATAGTAACAGCAGCTATATGTAAAGAATCAGGACTTCTTGCAACAGACCTTTGTAAAGCAGGACATGGAACAGGAAATATGGTTTATACGGAATATTTTGTAAGTGGTACTAAACCAACAGAATCTTGTGATGTACATGTAAAGGCAAAAGTATGTAATGTATCAGGAAAACTTGCAACAGACAATTGTAAGGATGTATCAGAAAAAATATTTATAACAAGAGAAAATGCAGAGAAAGATAAATCTTGGCAAAAAGCAGATGATGCTCAGTATATGGTGCCAACAGAAACCTGTGATACATGTCAAGCAGTGCAAACACCAGAAGAAAATAATCCAAATGGTGAAGGAAATGTGGTAGATCCAAATTCAAATACTACAACAGATCCAAACACCAATACCAATACGAATACAAACACAAATACAAATAGTAATACAACAACGAACCCAAATACAAATCAAACACAAAATCAAAACACTAATGAAACCCAAAAACCAAATACAAATACGGGAACAAATACAGTGAATTAATAATTTATTAAATATAAATCCAACGACATAAATAGAATGGAGGAAAAAACAGTTTGGAACTTGAACTATATAATACACTTACAAGAAAAAAAGAAAAATTTACTCCAATAAATGATACGGTTAGAATTTATTCTTGTGGTCCTACTGTCTATAGCTATGCACACATAGGAAATTTCAGAGCATATGTTTTTATGGATACACTAAGGAGAGTGTTGAAGTATAATGGATATAAATTAAAACATGCTATGAACATAACGGATGTAGGACATTTAGAGTCAGATGCAGATGAAGGAGAAGACAAAATAGCAAAGGCAGCAAGGAAAGAAAATAAAGATCCATACGAAATAGCAAAATATTATACAGATATATTTTTGAGGGATTTTGATAGATTAAATATAGATAGACCTGAAATTATATGCAAAGCAACAGACCATATACAAGAAATGATAGAATTTGTATCTGAGATAGTAAAAAATGGTTATGGATATGAGACATCAAAAGGAGTATATTTTGACATATCAAAATTAGATGAATATCCTGTGTTATCAGACAGAAAAGTTAATGAGCAAATAGCAGGAGCAAGAGTGGAAGTAGACCAAGAGAAAAGAAATCCTGAAGATTTTGCTTTATGGATAAAAGCGCCTGAAAAACATTTAATGAAATGGGAAAGCCCTTGGGGACTCTGCTATCCAGGATGGCATATAGAGTGTTCAACAATGAGTCAGAAATATCTAGGAGACGAATTTGACATTCATACTGGAGGGATAGATCATATTCCTACACATCATGAAAATGAAATTGCACAGAGCAAAGGAAAATGCGGAAAGATACCAGCTAGGTTTTGGTTACACTGCAATTTCCTAACAATTGACGGTGGAAAAATGTCAAAAAGTTTAGGTAATATATATACACTTGATACATTGCAAGAAAAAAATATAGAACCTCTTGCATATAAATTACTTTGCTTTTCTTCACATTACAGAAATAAATTGAACTTTACATTTCAAGGAGCAATATCTGCTAATACATCACTTCAAAGATTGAGAGAAGGATATAGAAAACACTTGAAAGGAACAGATGATGTAGAGGAAGAAATTATAAATAATTTTCAAAAGGAATTTCATCAGGCAATAAATGATGATTTAAATATGCCAAGTGCAATGAGTGTTGTTTGGGATGTAGTAAGATATCCTAAAAAATCAAAAAAATTGTCAAGCCTATTACTTGAATTTGATAGTGTGCTAGGACTAAAAATAGATCAAGGGCAAGAAAAACAAGAAATCCCACAAGAAATACAGCAACTCATTGAAGAAAGAAAAACTGCAAGAGAGAATAAAGATTGGGAGTTATCAGATAAAATAAGGGATATAATAAAAGAAAAAGGGTATATTATTAAAGATTCTAAAGATGGTATGATATTAGAAAAATTTGAAAAATAATTTATACCACAAGAAAGGATTGAATTATATATGGAAGAAAATAATATAGGATTCTTCAAAAAGATATGGACAAGCATAAAAGATTTTGAAAAATATGAAGAATTTGCAGCAGAAAAGTTATCACAAGCAATTAAATACATTATATTGATTACTTTAATATTTACAACTATTATATCTCTTGATTATACATATAAATTCCATACACTTCTTCAAGACGTGAAAAATTATATAACTACTAATATTCAAGAAATAAGCTTAAGAGAAGGACAATTAAAAATATCACAGGAAGAACCGATAATAATTGAAAATGAAGATCAGATTGTGCCAATAATCGTTATAGATACATTGTCAGATACAGCAAGTGATGAGTATTTAGAAAAAGTAAAATTATATAATTCAGGAATAATATTCTTATCTGACAAGGCAGTAGTTACAAATAAATTAATCAAGGAAGATCAGAGTATAAAATATACAGAGATAACAAACAGTGATATAGCAAATAAAGATGAATTAATTAAATTATTTTCAAATTCATATATATACTATGTATATCTAGTATTCTTGATAACTATATTCATATATCTATTTATCATATATTTAGCAACAAATTTAGTAGATGCAGTTGTACTAGGAGTCTTGGGCTATCTATTTGCTAGAGTTGTAAGACTAAAATTACGATTTAGGGCAACATTCAATATCGGAGTATATGCTTTAACTTTGCCAATAATACTTAATTTGATATATACAGTAGTAAATTCATTTACAGGATTTAACATAGAATATTTCCAATGGATGTATACGACAATCTCATATATTTATGTAGCTGTTGCAGTATTAATGATAAGAACAGAGATAACAAATCAAAAAATTCAGCTAATGAGACTTGAACAAATCCAAAGAGAAATAAAAGAACAAGAAACAGATCAAGATCAAGAACAAGAAAAACAAGAAGAAAAAAAGAAAAAACAAGAAAAAGAACCCGAAAAAAAAGATGAAAAAAAAGAAAAGCAAAATGATAAAGAAGCACCAGAAGGTTCTAATGCTTGAAGATTAATAATAGAAAGGGAGTAAAACATTGAATAAAAATAAAAACAAAAATAATTATACCTATATTTTGATATTATGTGCTTTATTAATTATAGCAGTATTTCTAACTACAATCTATTTCATTCAAAATAATCAAGAGAAAGAAGAAATCGCATATACTCAACTTTTAAAAGATATAGCTGATGAAAAAGTAGAAAAAATAGAAATGACAGTAGGAAGTGCAAGTCTAAAAGTAACATATAAAGAAAGAGAAAAAGAAGAAGATACTGAAAAAGTAATTATTCCAAATACAGAAGTATTTGTTGAATATGTACAAGCACAGCAAGCAGAAGGAAATAAAATAGAATTAAATATAGTAACATCAGGAATATTATCAAAAATAGGAGATAATTTCCTTTCAATCATATCAACTGCATTGATGATAATAATAGTAGTAATGGTATTTAAAATGCAAGGACTTGGAGACAAGGGAAAAGTATATGATGGTGTAGAGAATAAGACAAAGGTAAATTTTGATGACGTTGCAGGTCTTGAAGAAGAAAAACAAGAAATGATAGAGATAGTAGATTTCTTGAAAGATCCTGAAAGATTTCAAAAGATGGGAGCAAAAATACCAAAAGGAATACTTCTTTGTGGAAAACCAGGAACAGGAAAAACATTAATTGCAAGAGCGATTGCAGGTGAGGCAAATGTTCCTTTTATATCAATGAGTGGTTCTGAATTTATAGAAATGTTTGCAGGATTAGGAGCATCACGTGTTAGAAAATTATTTGAAAAAGCAAAAAAACTTGCACCTTGCATAATATTTATTGACGAAATTGATGCCATAGGTTCAAGAAGAACAAATGCAAGTGGAGCAGAGTCTGAAAATAATCAAACACTAAACCAATTACTAGTTGAGATGGATGGATTTGAAACAAATGACACTATAATTGTACTTGCTGCAACAAACAGGCCAGAGATGCTTGATAAAGCACTTTTAAGACCTGGAAGATTTGACAGACAGATAACAATTGCACCACCAGACTTGAGAGGTAGAGAAGAAATATTAAAGATATATAGCAAAGAAAAGAAATTTTCAAGTGAAATAGATTTAAAAGACATAGCAGAAGATACAGCAGGATTTACAGGAGCAGAACTTGCGAATGTATTAAATGAAGCTGCAATCATTGCAACAGTTAATAAGCATCAAGAAATACAAAGATCTGATTTGGAAGATGCAGTAAAGAAAGTAACAGTTGGACTTCAAAAGACGAGTAGAGTTATATCTGATAAGGATAAAAGATTAACTGCTTATCACGAAGCAGGACATGCTATAGTAAGTAGATTTTTGAAGACAAGCTTAGATGTAAAAGAAATATCTATTATACCAAGAGGGGTAGCAGGAGGATATACAATGTATAAAACTAATGAGGATAAGTTTTATATATCAAAGACTGAAATGGAAGAAAGACTTATATCTTTACTTGGTGGTAGAGCAGCAGAAAGGCTTGCACTTGATGATATTTCAACAGGAGCAAGTAATGATTTAGAGGTAGCAACAAAACTTGCAAGAGACATGGTAATAGTCTATGGAATGAGTGATAAAATAGGACCTATCTCTTTAAAGGTAGATGATGTACGAGAATTAGAGTTATATGGAAATGAAATAGAAGATGAAGCAGGAAAAGAAATAAGAAATTTCATTGATATAGCTTATGAAAGAGCGATAAGAATCTTGAGTGAAAACAGAACTATTCTTGAACAAGTTGCTAATAGATTATTAGAGAAAGAGACTATTTCACAAGAAGAATTTGAAGAATTTTTTAAATAACGAATATTAAAAAGGAATAATATTTAGCTCATATTATTCCTTTTTTAAATTGCTTGAAATAAAAATAGTGTAAAAATTAATCGAATAGTAGTATTTAAATACCTAAGATATAATCTTAGGTATTTTTTTGTAATATTTTGTCGAACGAAAATTGGCAATCGTCAAAACTTCCCAAGTTTCGCTATTGGAAAATATTACCAAATGATATATAATTTCAAGTGAAATTTGGACAAGCTAAGGAAAGGATAAAAATATGAATATAAATTATGATCAAGCCAACAAATTATTGACATTTGAAATTACAGAAGAAATAGACCACTGTGGAGTGGAAAAAATAAAAAGGAGGGTTGACAATGAAATTGAAAGATATATTCCTCAAAACGTTATATTTGATTTTGATCAAGTTTCTTTTATGGACAGTGCAGGTATCGGAATGCTAATAGGTAGATACAAAGTAGCAAAAATGCTAGGCAGTAATATGGAACTAATTAATGTGAAACCAAATATAAGAAAAATTTTTGAAATGAGTGGAATACCTAAAATTATTAAAATAAATCAAGGAGGGGTAAATTAATGAAGACTAAATATGACAATGAAATGAACTTAGAAATTTTAAGCAAATCCTGCAATGAAGCTTTTGCAAGGATAGCTGTTGCAGCGTTTGTATCAGGACTTGATCCAACTATAGAAGAAATTTCAGATATAAAAACAGCAGTTTCAGAAGCAGTAACAAATTCAATAATACATGGATATGAAAATAGTGAAGGAATAATCAAGATAAACTGCAAGATTGATAAGAGAAAGATCATCATAGAAATATCAGATACAGGAAAGGGAATAGAAAATATTGAAATTGCGAAAGAACCATTATATACGACAAAACCAGAATTAGAAAGATCAGGCATGGGATTTACGATCATGGAAAGTTTTATGGATGAATTAAAAATAGAATCAATACTTGGACTTGGAACGAAAGTAACAATGATGAAAACGATAAAAGAGAATACTTTAGACTAAAGGAGAGATAAAGGTCCATAATGTATGATAATAATATTGAGAACATAAAGCGTGCAAAGTTAGGCGATCAGGAAGCTATGACAGAACTCATAAATGATAATAATCGGACTAATTTGGAGTATAGTAAAAAGATTTTTATCAAGAGGATATGAGTCAGAAGATCTATATCAAATAGGGTGCATGGGATTTATTAAATCAATTAAAAGATTTGAAACAGATTATGATGTGAAACTTTCAACTTATGCAGTGCCATACATATTAGGAGAAATCAAGAAATTTATAAGAGATGACGGAATAATAAAAATTAGCAGAAGTATCAAGGAACTAAATACAAAAATTAGTAAAATAGAAGACGAATATCTACGAAAAACGGGAAAAAATATAAATATAACAGAATTGGAAAAAATTCTGAAAGTAGAAAAAGAAGAAATAATAGCAGCCATGGAATCAAGAAAAACAGTAGAATCAATATATCAAGAAGATAGTAATAATGGAGATGATAAAGGAATAGATTTAATAAACAAAATTCCATTAGGAGAGAATGAGGAAAATACTATAATAGATAAAATTACGATTAAAGAACTAATCGAGTCTTTAGAGCCTAAAGAAAGGCAAATAATAATTCTTAGATTCTATAGAAATAAGACTCAAAGCGAAGTAGGAAAAATGCTTGGAATATCTCAGGTGCAAGTTTCAAGAATAGAAAAAAGTATTTTAAATAAGATGAGAATTGATTTGGAGGCTATATGAAAAAAGCAATTGTATACATAGTGCTAGTAATAGGTATATGTTTCACTATACCTATATTTTTGACAATTAAATTTAAAATTCAAGAGGTGTCATCTGAAAATAAAGTTATATTGGATATAGAAAAATACGCTTATACTGATTTTGAAAAAATAAAACTGCTGCATAAAGCTACTTCAGAAATAGAGGAAGTTGCTTTAGATGAATATGTTACAGCAGTAGTATCAGCTGAAATACCAGTAAGTTATGACCTAGAAGCAATCAAAGCTCAAAGTGTTGCAACAAGAACTTACACGATATACAAGATAATACATGGATCTAAACATGAAAATGCGGACATATGTGATGACGCATCTTGTTGTCAAGCTTGGATCTCAAGAGAGGATAGAATATCAAAATGGGGAGAAAATGGTATAGACAACATGAATAAAATAATACAAGCTGTAAACGCAACTGTTGGAGAAGTTATAACATATCAAGGACAAATAATAAATGCTTTTTTTCACTCTAACAGTGGAGGAAAAACTGAAACAGTATCAAATGTATGGGGAGGAACAGACTTGCCCTATCTTCAAACAGTTGAAACAGCAGGAGAAGAAAGATATACACAATATAGTTCTGAAGTAACATTTACACGAGATGAATTATTGAATAAGTTGAAAGAAACTTATAGTGATATTCAAATTAATTTTGATGACAAAGAAAGTATAAAAATATTAGAACTTACTGATGGTGGTAGAGTAAAAACAATAAGACTAGGTAATAAAGAATTATCAGGTGTTGAGTCAAGAAGAATCTTTGGATTAAAATCTGCAAACTTTGAAGTAAACATAGAAAATGAGAAAATAGTATTCAAGGTAACAGGAAATGGCCATGGTGTAGGTATGAGCCAAACAGGAGCGGATGCGCTAGCAAAACAAGGTAAAACATATCAAGAAATTTTGTCGCATTTTTATACAGGTGTTGAAATAACAAAGTTTAATTAAATTTGTATAAATATCCAAAAACCGGAAATAATGATAATAAATAATAGAGGGTAAAACCTAAAAAATTATGGAGGTATGATATGAGAGAAGATAGAAGGAGAAGAAAAACAGCGCTTGAAGCAAATAAAAACGGATCAAATATAAGAAATGCGTTATATGTTGGTGGTTCGATAGTACTACTAGGTTTGATTGCATTTTTCATAACGATCATGATATATAATAATAACATGGAAAAACTATATAGTGATTTAGATACAGAAAGGTTAGGTGCAATTACTGATACACAAGGGAAAGAACAAAATCTAACAAACTTAGAAAGCGTAGTAGAAAATACAACAGAAACAAGCACAAACTTAGGAAAGACAATAGAAGAATTAGAAAATATTAAACAATCAAGTACAGAAAATGAAGAAATAGTTGAAACAAAAGTAGACACAACGAAGCAAACACCAAAAAACGAAACAAAAAAGGAAGAAGTAGCACAAGAAAATAATAAAACGAGTGATGAAAAGAATGAAACTCAAGTTAAAGATCCAGAATTTAAATCTCCAGTAGAAGGAATTATAATGAAAGAATATGCAAAAGATAATCTTGTATATTCAGAAACACTAAAAGAATGGGTAACACATACAGCACTTGATATAAAAGCTGATAAAACAACAGTAGTAAAAGCATCAGCAGATGGAACAGTTACAGCAATAAAAAATGATCCTAGATATGGGACAACAGTTATAATTGAACATGCAAATGGATTTGAAACAAGATATGCAAATCTTCTAACTGCAGAGTTTGTAAATGTAGGTGAAAAAGTAACTTCTGGACAAACTATCGGAACAGTCGGAAATACGGCATCATTTGAAGTGCTTGATGATTATCATTTACATTTTGAGATAATAAAAAATGGAGAATATCAAGATCCAAAGTTGTATATAGAAATATAAAAACAGCAATTCTACACTACCCCCTTTGAAAAGCAAAGGGGGTTACTTTATT
Source organism: uncultured Clostridia bacterium (assembly GCA_947624905.1). GTDB lineage: Bacteria > Bacillota > Clostridia > TANB77 > CAG-508 > JAAWPK01. The sequence continues at coordinate 15,007 of CANQMI010000013.1, read as the reverse complement.
TGACTTACTTCGGTTTTTGTATTATCATTATACTAAGTTTTTTCAAGGGAAGGAGAAAAAATGCAACAGAAAATATTAAAAAAATTACATACACAGTTTCTAGGAAAGAAACTAATCATCCTTGATGAAATAGATTCGACTCAAAGATATGTAAAAGAAAAAGCAAATGAATTGCCAAATGGTACAGTTGTTGTAGCAAAAAACCAAACAGCGGGGAAGGGTACAAAAGGTAGAGTATGGTATGCTGAAAAAGACAAAAACTTGACTTTTTCTCTTTTGTTAAAACCAAATTGTGCACTCAAAAATATAGAAAATTTAACTGTTATGATAGCAGAGATAATAGTTGATATGATAAAAGAAATGTATGGATATGATTTAACAATCAAGCATCCAAATGATATTATATTAAACAATAAAAAGATGGGTGGAATTCTCACAGAATCAATAATAAGCAGAGAAAGGGTAAAGCAAATCATAGTTGGGATAGGTTTGGATATTAATCAAGATAAATTTGATGATGATCTTGAAAGTATTGCAACATCTCTCAAGAAAGAATATGGAAAAGAATTCGACAAATATGAAATACTAATAAATTTTTTAAATAAATTTGAGAAAAAATATATTTCAATACTTGAATAAATGTTATTGCTAATCTTGAATATTTTCAAAAAAATGGTTGTAAAATTTAAAAAAAATTGATATACTGTATATATGATTTTATATCAAGGCACCAAAGTAAAAATATTTTACTGCTACCTTGAAAAAAAGGAGGATAAAATTATGGAAAATGAAGAAAATGAGAAAGTAGAAGAAATTAATGTTACATCTGATAGCAGTGTTGTAATATCAGAAGAAGTTGTTTCAGTAATTGCTGGAATGGCAGTATCAGAAGTTCCAGGAGTTGTAGATACAGCAGGAGGATTTGCAGGAGGAATATCAGAAGTATTAAGTGGAAAGAAAAAGATATCAAAAGGTATCAAAGTAGAGGTAGGAGAAAAAGAAACAAAGATAGATGTTAATATTATAGTAGAATATGGTACAAGAATACCTGATGTAGCTTTTGAAATACAAAATAGAGTTAAAAAAGCGGTAAAAGAAATGACAGGCCTTGACGTACTTGAAGTAAATGTGCATGTACAAGGAGTTAGAACAGCACCAGTAGAAACAGAAGAAAAAAATGAAAACTAAAAAAAGGAATGAGTTGAGATTATGAAAGTATTAGATAAAATAACATTAATTTTATTTTCAACATTAATATTGATTATAGCAATAGTTTTAGCATTATTAATGTTCGGATGGATACGTTTTGAAACAATAGCTGGTTTATTTGCAGAAGCAATAGCAAGTGAAACTGCAACAAGAATAATACTTGTATCTTGCGTAGTTTGTGCAATTCTTGCAATAAGGACAATCTTTTTTGGAGGAAGCACAGATACAGAAAATGGACTAACAGGAGAGGGAGTATTACTTGAAAACGAATCAGGTAAATTGTTAATAACTAAAGATACAATAGAAAACTTAGTAAATGGGGTAGCAAAAGGATTTGAGAATACTCAAAGTGTAACAACTAAAGTAATACTTGATAAACAAAATGAATTAAAAGTATTTGTATCATTAATAGTATTACAAAACACTGTAATTAATGAACTTTCTGTTAATTTACAAAATAGAATAAAAGAGGTAGTTAAAAATGCCACAGGATTAGAAGTAAAATCTGTAGATGTTAAAATTAAAAATATATCAGCTCCTGAGGCAAAGAATGAGGTTTAAAGGAAGTGAATTAAAATGAAGGATCTTAAAAACTTTATATATGAATATAGAGGAGCAATAATTGGAGGTATAATCTCAATAGTAATACTATGCACTGGTCTTTTAAGATTAGTACTTGGATTAATTATACTAAGCATTGGTGTATTCTTGGGAAATTATGTGCAACAAAATAAATATGAGGTAAAACAAAAATTATTAGATTTCATTAATAAAATTTAGGAAAAGGACAAGTGATATGAACAGAACAAAAACAAGGGAATTAGCATTCAAGTTATTATATGGAAGAGAAATTCAAAAAGAAATAGAAGACGAAAATTTAGAAATATTTTATGAATCTAATGAAATTGAAGATAAAGATCAAAAAGAATATCTTGAGGATATTCTTTTTGGTGTTTCAAAGAATGAAGAAGAATTAAATGATTTAATTAAAAAACATTTAAAGCAAAACTGGACTATAGACAGGGTGTCTAAAGTAAATATAAGCTTACTAAAGCTCGCATTATATGAAATGATGTATTGTGATTTACCATATAAAGTTGCAATAAATGAAGCTGTAGAACTTGCAAAAAAATATTCTGATGAACAAGCTGGATCATTCATAAATGGGATTCTAGCAAGCATAGTAAAAGAAAAAGGTTTGGGGGAAAATTCATAATGGAAATTACTCCAATAACAATAACAGAATTAAATAAGTATATAAAAGATAAAATCGCAAATGATGAGTTTTTACAAAATGTATATGTAAAAGGAGAAATATCAAATTTCAAGAATCATTATACAGGACATCTATATTTTACTTTAAAAGATGAAAATTCACTAATAAAATGTATAATGTTTAAAAGTTATGCGGAAAGATTAAAATTCATGCCAAAAGACGGAATGAAAGTTGTAGTATTTGGAACAGTTTCTGTTTTTGAAAGAGATGGTGTTTATCAAATATATTGCAAAGCAATGAAAGAAGATGGCATAGGAGATCTTTATACAGCATATAATCAGCTAAAAGAGAAATTAGAAAAAGAAGGACTATTTGATGCAAAATACAAAAAGAGAATACCTTTCATGCCAGAAAGGATAGGAGTTCTTACATCAAAGACAGGTTCTGTAATTAGAGACATTATAAATGTCAGTACAAGAAGAAACCCTAATGTATATATAAGATTATTACCAGTCCCAGTGCAAGGGGAAGGTGCAGGAGAAAAAATAGCAGATGCGATAAAACTTATGAATGATCAAGACTTAGCAGATGTAATAATAATCGCAAGAGGTGGAGGTTCACTTGAAGATTTGTGGCCATTTAACGAGGAAGTCGTTGCAAGAGCTATCTTCGCTTCAAAAATACCACTTATATCTGCGGTTGGACATGAGACAGATTTTACAATAGCAGATTTTGTAGCAGATTTAAGAGCACCAACACCATCAGCTGCAGCGGAACTTGCAGTACCTGAAATAAGTAAAATTGAAGAAAATATACATAATTATCAAAATAGATATAGGCTTGGTTTAAAGAAAAAGATAGAAGTTCTTGAACTAAGATTTGAAAAATGTATGCAATCAAGAGCATATAAGGAACCATTACAAGGAATTAATGATAGATATTTAGTTGTAGATTCATTAATAAAAAGTATCAGCAATGATATAAATAAAAAGCTCATTATGGTAAAAAAAGATTTTTCAAATAGTGTATCAAAATTAGATGCCTTAAGCCCATTGAAAACATTATCAAGAGGATATAGCATAGCAACAAAGGATAGCAAAGTCATAAAAAAAGCAAAAGAATTGAAAAAAGGCGATAAAATTAGTATTAGATTTAGTGATGGAACTCAAGATGCAACAATAGATTAATTCTATTGTTGTAGCATAGAGAATTATTTCAAGGAGAATTTAAACATGGAAAAATTAAAATTTGAAGATGCAATAAAACAATTAGAGGATATAGCAAAAGAACTAGAAAGTGGAGAGCTTACTCTTGATGAGAGTGTTGCCAAATTTGAGGAAGGAATAAAACTTTCTAAAAAGTGTAGCAGTATGCTTGAACAAGCAGAAAAAAAGATTAACATATTAATAGAAAACGGAGAAGAAATAAAAGAAGAAAATTTTATACCAGAGGAATAAGGAAGGAAAAAAATGAATAGCTTTTTAGAAATACTAACAAATAAATATTTATACGTACCACTATTAGTTTGGTTTTTCATACAAACTTTTAAAGTTATATGGGATTTAGTAACAACAAAAAAATTTAATTTTAAAAGAATATTAGGAGCAGGAGGAATGCCTAGCTCACATTCAGCAGTTGTAGTTTGCCTTGCAGTAATGATAGGAAAAGAATATGGATTTAACTCATCTATTTTTGCATTAGCTTCTGTATTTGCAATTGTTGTAATGTATGATGCGGCAGGAATAAGAAGGGCTGCAGGAAAACAAGCAGCATTATTAAATAAGATAGTCAATACGCCTGGACTTTCTATACCACAAGTTCAAGAAAGACTTGTGGAAGTTCTTGGACATACACCAGTTCAGGTATTTGTTGGAGCACTAATTGGAATAATTGTTGGAATTATAATGTAAATAAAATCAAAAACGGATTAACAAGTTTTAGAGTTGTGATAAGACTTGTTAATCCGTTTTTTATCAAGTACAATAATGCTGTAATTTAGTTGTAGATTATTGTTATTGCTAGCTTGAAAAAAATCACACACAAAAATCTACAAAATATGACATTTTTGTTTATAAATTCTATTGTCTTATAAGTAATATTTTGATATAATGTACTATAGAATTAGATAGGACAATAATTAGATTAGTCTAGTAGTTCATTGTAACTGCATAGAAAAGAAAGGAATGATTTAATAAAATGGAGAATGGAAAATGTGAAAACTGCAAAAAAGATCAAGAATTAGAAAATATCTTATTACAGTATAAACAGGATAAAGATAATTTAATTCAAATACTAAATGAAGTACAAGAACACTATGGTTATATACCAACACCTGCGCAAATGCGTATTGCAGAATATCTAGGAATTACGCTTGCAGAAGTGTATGGAGTAATTACGTTTTATTCAAGATTTACATTAAAACCAAAGGGAAAATACAATATAGCAGTGTGTTTAGGTACAGCTTGCTATGTAAAAGGTTCAGAAAAAATACTTGAAAGAGTAAAAGAAAGACTAAAAATAAATCCAGGAGAAACAACAAAAGACGGTAAATTCTCAATAGAAGAAACAAGATGTATAGGAGCTTGCGGATTAGCACCTGTATTTACAATAAATGGTGAAGTTTATGGAAAAGCAACTGTTCAGAAAGTTGATCAAGTTCTTGACGAATACATGAAATTAGAAGAATAAACTTTGTAAGACTAATTTTAAAGAGAGGAATGGTAAAATAGATGAAATCTTTAGAAGAGATAAGGAAAATAAGAGAAGAAAAACGCAAAGAACTCGATTTAAGAGTTAACTTGAAGGCAGATACTCATGAAAAACATATATTAGTATGTCGTGGTACAGGATGTACATCTTCAAAGTCAGAAGACATTATAAATAATTTCAAAAAATTAATACAGGAAAAAAACATACCAAATGTAAGAGTTATACAAACTGGTTGTTTTGGTTTGTGTGCAAAAGGCCCAATCGTTATAATTAGACCAGAAGACACATTCTATGCAATGGTAACACCAGATGACTGCGAAGAAATTGTAAATACACATTTAATAGAGGGAAAAGTAGTTGATAGATTACTTTGTAAAGACATAGATGGAAAACAGGTTAATAGACTTGATGATCTTAGTTTCTATAAGAAACAAGAAAGAATAGCCTTGAAAAACTCTGGAAAAATAGATCCAGAAAATATTGATGAGTACATAGCATTTGATGGATATCTAGCATTAGAAAAAGTATTATTCTCAATGTCTCAAGATGAGGTAATAGATGAAATTACAAGATCTGGATTAAGAGGAAGAGGAGGAGCAGGTTTCCCAACAGGTAAGAAATGGGCTTTTACAAAAATGGCGCAAGGAGATCAAAAATACGTAGTGTGCAATGCTGATGAAGGAGATCCAGGAGCATTCATGGATAGAAGTATTCTAGAAGGAGATCCACATTCAGTTATAGAAGCTATGATGATAGCAGGATATGCAGTAGGTGCAGATCAAGGTTACATATATGTAAGAGCTGAATATCCAATAGCTGTACAAAGATTTGGAAAAGCTATAGAACAAGCACGAGAATACGGAATTTTAGGAAAAAATATTTGGGGAACGAATTTCTCATTTGATTTAAATATAAGATTAGGAGCAGGAGCTTTTGTATGTGGAGAGGAAACAGCTTTACTTGAATCAATAGAAGGAAGAGCTGGAAGACCAAGATTAAAACCACCATTTCCTGCAAATGTTGGATTATGGCAAAAACCTACACTTATCAACAATGTAGAAACTTATGCTAACATTACAAAGATAATATTAAACGGAGCAGACTGGTATGCAGGAATAGGAACAGAAAATTCTAAAGGAACAAAGGTATTCGCATTAGGAGGAAATGTAGTAAACACAGGACTTGTAGAGGTGCCAATGGGAACTACACTAAGAGAAATTGTTTATGATATAGGTGGAGGAATACCAAATGGTAGAGACTTCAAGGCAGCTCAAACTGGTGGACCTTCTCGGAGGATGTATACCAAAAGAATATTTAGATGTTCCAATAGATTATGAATCACTTGCTCAAATCGGCTCAATGATGGGCTCAGGCGGACTTATCGTAATGGATGATACAAAATGTATGGTTAATCTTGCAAAATTCTATTTAGGATTTACAGTTGATGAATCTTGTGGAAAATGTACACCATGTAGAATTGGAACAAAGAGGATGCTTGAAATTTTACAGAAGATTACAGATGGAGATGGAGAAGAAGAAGATTTGGAAAAACTTCAAGATTTATGTGAGAACATAAAAAATGCTTCTGTTTGTGGACTTGGTCAAACAGCTCCAAACCCAGTAATCAGTACAATGAAATATTTTATTCAAGAATACAAAGATCACGTTATAGATAAAAAGTGCAAAACAGGAGAATGCAAGGCTTTAGCAGATATACAAATAGACCCAGAAAAATGTAAAGGCTGTGGAATGTGTAAACGTAATTGCCCAGTAGAAGCAATATCTGGAGAAGTAAAACAGCCACATGTGATTGATAAAACTAAGTGTATTAAATGTGGTACTTGTATTAGCGTTTGCCCATTTAAAGCAATAAGCTAAAATTAAATAATTTTAACTGAAGGGAGATAAATATATGTCAAAATTAATTAAATTAACTATAGATGGTCAAGAAGTAGAAGTAGAAGAACGGAACTACAATTTTAGAAGCGGCAAAAAAAGTAAATATAGATATACCTACACTATGCTTCTTGAAAGAAATCAATGAAATAGGCGACTGCAGAATGTGCCTTGTAGAAGTAGAAGGAAGACGTGGATTTGCAACTTCTTGTATTCAAAAGGTAGAAGAAGGAATGGTGGTACATACAAACACAAAAAGAGTTATAGAGTCAAGAAAAATGGTATTAGACCTTATTCTTTCAAACCATGAAAGAGAATGCTTGACTTGTGTAAGAAATCGGAAATTGTGAATTACAAAAACTAGCAGAACAATTCGGATTACAAGATATAAAATATCAAGGTGAGAGAAATAAATATGAAATAGATGATAAATCACCTAGTATTGTAAGAGATTTCAATAAATGTGTATTATGTAGGAGATGTACAGCAACTTGTAAAAAAGTACAGGGAATAGCTGCAATAGAATCTGCAAATAGAGGATTTGCATCTTGCATTTCAACAGTGCGGAAATCATAGTTTGAATGATGTCAATTGCACTTTCTGTGGACAATGTATACAAAATTGCCCAGTAGGAGCTCTTCATGAAAAAGATTCTACAGAAATAGTTTGGAAAAAATTAAAAGATAATGATACAATAGTTATTGCACAAACAGCTCCAGCAGTAAGAGTTGGACTTGGAGAAGAATTTGGACTTGGAATAGGAACAAATGTAGATAGAAAAATGGTAACAGCTTTAAAGAAATTAGGATTCGACAAGGTATTTGATACAAATACAGGTGCTGATTTTACAATAATGGAAGAGGCATCAGAGTTTATAGATAGAATAAAAAATGGCGGAGTGTTACCTATGACTACATCTTGTTGCCCAGCATGGATTAGATTTGTAGAAATGAATTTCCCAGATCTTTTAGATCATGTTTCATCTTGCAAATCACCACATCAAATGTTTGGAGCAATAATTAAATCATATTATGCTAAAAAGAATAACATTGACCCATCTAAGATATTTGTAGTGTCAGTTATGCCTTGTGTTGCTAAAAAGTTTGAAAGAACAAGAGATGATATGCAAGGAGTAGAAGGTTTAGATGATGTAGATGCAGTAATAACAACAAGAGAACTTGCAAGAATGATCAAGCAAGCAAATATAGAATTTACAGAAATTGAAGATTCAAACTTTGATGATCCTATGGGAGAAGCAACAGGAGCTGCAGCAATTTTCGGAGTAACAGGTGGAGTTATGGAAGCTGCTCTTAGAACTGCAAAAGAACTACTTGAAGGTAAAACTTTAGAGAAGATAGATTTTGAAGATGTAAGAGGAGAAGAAGGAATAAAGAAGGCAGTAGTAAACATAGCAGGAAAAGATGTAAGAGTTGCAGTAGTATCAGGACTTAGCAATGCAAGAAAAGTTATGGAAGACTTGAAAAATGGAAATGCAGATTACGATTTTCTTGAAGTAATGTCTTGCCCAGGTGGATGTATATTAGGTGGAGGTCAACCTATCAAATCTTCAAAGACAAGAAATGAAGTTAATGTATATAAAAAACGTGCAAAATCTATATATACGATTGATGAGAAGAGTACTATTAGAAAATCACATGAAAACCCATATCTAAAAGAAGCTTATAAAGAGTATATAGGAGAGCCAGGAGGCCATGTTGCACACCAGCTTTTACATACAAGTTATGCACCAAGAGAAAAATATAATTTAAATCAAGAATAAAATAAAACAAGGTGGCTAGTTTATATTTAGCTACCTTGTTTTATTATCAAGTTTGAAGAATTAACATATTAAAATCTGAATCTTTACCATAAAAATAAAAGATTACATTCAATGAATTTACCAAAAACTATTGAAAAAAAGGTGAAAAAATGTTAATATACATAAAAAACGTAGTAAAAGGAGAAAAAAATGAATGTAGGATTTATTTCTTTAGGTTGTTCAAAAAACTTAGTTGTAACCGAAGAAGTAATTGGAATGTTTCAAGAGAATAATTTTAATATTGTAAATGATGCCAAAAAAGCAGATATCATTGTCATAAATACCTGTGGCTTTATAGAAAGTGCTAAACAAGAAGCAATTGATACAATACTTGAAATGGCAGAATATAAAAATAAAAAATGCAAGTATCTAATAGTTATTGGCTGTTTAGTTGAAAGATATAAAAAAGACTTAGAAAAACTTATTCCAGAAGTTGATTTATTTATTTCAATTCAAGAATATGATAAGATGTGGGACAAGATCAAGACATTGATAAATATGGATGATTCAAGCAAATCGAGCTTGAAGTTTCAAAACAGAATAATTACAACAGGAGATAACTATGCTTATCTAAAGATTGCAGAAGGATGCAGCAATAACTGTACATATTGTGCTATACCATATATTCAGGGGAAATATATATCAAGGAAAAAAGAGGATATTATAGAAGAAGCGAAAAATCTTGTAAAAAAGGGAATAAAAGAACTAATAGTAATTGCACAAGACACAACAAAATACGGAATAGACATATATGGAAAACCTTGTCTTGATGAACTTTTAGAAGAACTATGCAAAATTGATGGAATAAAATGGATAAGATTTCTTTACGCATATCCAGAAACAATCACAGATGAATTGATTCAAGTTATCAAGAATAACGATAAGATATGTAATTATTTTGATATCCCAATTCAGCACATTTCTAATAAAGTTTTAAAAAGAATGAATAGGAAAAGCGATCAAGATAGCATCAAAAAATTAATTCAAAAAATTAGAAAAGAAATACCAGATGCGATTTTAAGAACTAGCCTAATTGTAGGATTCCCAGGTGAAACTGAAGAAGATTTTCAAGAATTATATGACTTTGTACAATCTACAGAATTTGATAAACTAGGAGTATTCATGTACTCCAAAGAAGATGGAACACCTGCTTCAAGATTAAAAGAACAAATACATCCAATGACAAAAAAATCAAGACATAAAAAAATAATGACTCTTCAAAAAGAAATATCAAGAATGAATTTAGAGAAAAAAATAAATAATGTCTACGAGGCAATTATAGAAAGCGTTAGTTTCGATAAGAAATATTATATTGGAAGAACTTATATGGATGTACCAGAAGAAGACGGTGTGATATTTATAAAAAGAGAAAAAGAAATACCTATTGGAACATTTACTAAATGCAGAATAACAGATGTCAAAGATTATGATTTAATCCGGAGAAATAGTATGAAGATTCAAGAAATTTTATCAAAAGGGATCAAGACCTTGAATGAGCATAAAATAGAAGAGGCATCACTAGAATCAAGAATTCTTTTAGCTGATATACTTGACTGCAAAAAAGAAGATCTAATAATTAAATATGATCAAGAAATAAGTGATCAAGAAATAGAAAAATTTCAAGATGGAATAAAGAAAATTGCAGAAGGTTATCCTCTTCAATATCTAACTCATAAAAAAGAATTTATGAAAATGGAGTTTTTCGTTAACGAAGATGTTCTAATACCAAGAAATGATACAGAAATTTTAGTCGAAGAAGTAATAAATATAAGTCAGAAATATGATAAAAAAGAAATACTTGAATTGTGTACAGGAAGTGGAGCAATTGCAATATCACTTGAAAAATATATAGATAACGCAGTTATAACGGCAACAGATATAAGTAAAAAGGCATTAGAAGTTGCAAATAAGAATTCAAATAAATTATTAGCAAATAAAAATATAAACTTTATTCAGAGCGATATGTTTGCAAAGATTGATAATAAATTTGATATTATAGTTTCAAATCCACCATACATAAAAACAGAAGTTATCAAGGATTACAATTTGAAATATGAACCAAAACTTGCTCTTGATGGGGGAGAAGATGGACTAAAATTTTATAGAATCATAATAGAAGAAGGATATAAATATCTAAAACCAAATGGTATTATTGCACTTGAAATTGGGTATGACCAAAGAGAAGAAGTTGCTGATATTATGAGGAGCACAAAAAAATATGAGAATATATACTTCAAGAAAGATCTATTTGGAAATGATAGAGTAGTTGTAATATCATAAAACAACATACTTGAATCGGGACTACATAAATGATACAATACGAAGTATATAAGTAAAATTATTTATTAGGAGAATGGAGTAAGATATGTCATTTTCTGCAAATGTAAAAGAAGAATTAAGTAAGATAAATATTTTTGGAAAACCAGAGATTGTAGAAGCAGAGCTATATGGGTATTTACTTACAATAAATACTGAGAGCTCAAAAATAAAATTTCTTACGGAAAATGAATATAATATAAATAGACTAAACAAGCTATTAAACAAATTAAAGATTAATTATGATATCAAAATTCAAGGCAAGAATTACTCAATAATCTTTAATAGAAGTGAAATATTGCCATTAGATTTTAATATGGAAAATAATGATGTGCAAAAAGGAATTGTAAGAGGGGCTTTTTTAGGGAGTGGGTCAATTACAGATCCAAATACAAGATACCATTTGGAAATAAGACTTGTAAATGAAAAAAATAGAAAAAAATTAGTAGAGATAATTAAAAATTTTGGAATAGAGGTAAAACTACTAGATCGAAAGTATTCATATTCAATCTATATAAAAGATGGGGAAGAAATATCAAAATTCTTGGCCTTGATTGGTGCAAATAGTTCAGTACTTAAATATGAAGATATTAGAGTTTTGAAAGAAACGAAGAATAATGTAAATAGAAAAGTAAACTGCGAGACTGCAAATTTAAATAAAACAGTTAATGCGTCTATTGTGCAGGTGCAGGCAATAGAAAAAATAATTAAACAAAAGAGATTTAATAGTCTTCCTGAAAATTTACAGGAAATAGCTGATCTAAGATTAGAGAACCCAGATGCAACACTTGCAGAACTTGGAAGAATGTTAAAAGTCCCTATAGGAAAATCAGGAGTAAATCATAGACTTAAAAAGATAATTGAAATTTCGGAGGAATAAAGCTTGAAAAAAGAAATAGGACTATATATACATATACCATTTTGCATGCAGAAATGTAATTACTGTGATTTTATATCTTTTGCAAATCAAGACAGATTTATGGAAAGATACAAAGAAGCGGTAATAAAAGAAATTAGAAATAAAAATATAAGTAACTATAATTTAAAAACAATATATATAGGTGGAGGAACTCCATCTATTTTAGATAGTCATTATATTTCAGATATAATAGATGAAATAAAAGAGTATATAGTAGATAGAGCAGAAATTACAATAGAAATAAACCCAGGAACAGTAAATGAACAAAAACTGAAACAATATAAAAGTATAGGAATAAACAGAATAAGCATAGGATTGCAAAGCACGAATGATACTATTCTAAAAGAGATAGGAAGAATCCATACTTTTCAAGATTTTTTAAAGGTATATGATTTATCAAGAAAAATAGGATTTGACAATATTAATGTGGATTTAATGATAGGCCTTCCAAACCAAACTTTAGAAATATTAGAACAAAGTGTGAAAGAAGTAATAAAACTAGCTCCAGAACATATATCAATTTATTCTCTGATATTAGAAGAAAATACTAAAATGTGGGATATGGTAAATCAAGGGAAAATTGAACTTATAAGTGAAGAATTAGAAAGACAGATGTATTGGAAAGTTAAAAAAATGCTAGAAGAACATGGATATATACATTATGAAATATCAAACTTTGCCAAAAAAGGATACGAATCAAAGCACAATTTAGATTGCTGGGGACAAAGAGAATATATAGGAATCGGAGTAGCTGCACATTCTTATTTAGATAAAACTAGATTTTCAAACACTATTAATTTGGAAGAATATATTAATAACATAAATAATGGGAATTTTGACAAGAATATAATTATAAATGAAAGACAAACAGAAGAAGATGTCAAGAAAGAGTATATGATACTAGGTACAAGGAAGATAGATGGAATTAGTATAAGTAATTATAAAAGTAAATTTGGAGAAAATCCCATAGTTACATACAAACAAGAATTAAAAAAACTTGTACAAGAAGAATTACTTGAAATTGATGGGGATTATATAAAACTTACTAATAGGGGACTAGATTTGGCAAATTTAGTCTGGCAGGAATTTATTTAAAATGGTTATATAAAAAAGGAGGAAAGAAATGAAAGTATTAGTAACTGGAGCATCATCTGGAATAGGACGAGATATATCAAGAGAATTTGACAAAATGGGTTATGATTTAGTATTAGTTGCACGAGATGAAAAAAAGCTTCAAGAAGTAAGAAGTAGTCTAAAAGGAAAAAACATAGAAGTTATCTCAATGGATTTATCAAGTGCAGATAACTGTAAGAAATTACATGAGATGGTACAAGATGTAGATATATTAATTAACAATGCAGGGTTTGGAACATTTGGTGAATTTGCTGAAACTGATCTAGAAAAAGAAATCAGCTTGATAAATACAAATATAACAGCTGTTCATATTCTAACTAAGCTATATTTTCAAGATATGATCAAGAAAAATAGTGGCCATATTTTAAATGTTGGATCAATTGCAGGATTTATGCCAGGACCACTTATGGAAGCATATTATGCTTCAAAAGCTTATGTAGTAAGACTTTCTGAAGGTATAAGAGCAGAACTTCAAAAAACAAAATCAAATGTAAAAATAAGTGTGCTTTGTCCAGGACCAGTAGATACAAATTTTAATAGTGTTGCAGGAGTGAAATTTAGCTTGTATTCATTGAGCAGTGAAAAAGTTGCAAGATACACAGTGAAAAAGATGCTACAAAATAAATTTTTGATCGTTCCAGGTATACGGTATCAAGATCTTGAGAGTTATAGCCAAAATATCGCCAAACAATATAACTTCAAGAGCAGTATATCTAATGCAGAAAAGAAGAAGATAAAACTTGACAATTTATATCATTTTATATACAATGATATAAATTAGATATGATATATGAAAAGGGGGCTTTCATGATGAAGCCTCTTTTTGTGTATCAAAAGTTAGGGGAAGGAGGAAATCTTTGTTATTGACTTTTTCTAAAAATTATATTATAATAAAGTAAGGAAAGTAAGGAAAAAGGAGGCATTTTTATGGAACTTGCAAAAGTTACTTCAAAAGGACAAATAACAATACCGAAATCAATAAGAGAAAAACTTGAATTAAAAGAGGGAAGCAAAGTAATATTTCTACAAAGAGGAAATGAAATTATAGTAAAAAACTCAGCAATGCTGGCTCTAGAAGAAATCCAAGAAGCATTTGAAGGAGAAGCAGAAAGATTAGGATTAAAAACAGATCAAGACATAGTGCAATTAATAAAGAAATTTAGAAAAGAAAAAGCAAAGAAAAAATAATTAAATATGAAAGTAATGTTAGATACAAATATATTAATATCAGCATTTATATTAAAAAGTAAAATTATGAATGATTTAATAGAACTGCTATCAAAAAATCATAAAATATTTTTATCATCATACACAATCAAAGAACTGATTGAAATTACTGAAACTAAATTCAAGGTAAATAAAAAATATTTAAATATCTTTTTAGAAAAATTTCCATTTGAAATAATAAACTCACCCAAAATTATAAAAGATAAATTATTTGATATAAGGGATCAAGACGATTATGTGATACTATATACCGCTATAATATCAAATATGGACATATTTATAACTGGAGATAAAGATTTTGAAAATGTCAAAATTAAAAAGCCTGAAATACTAGGAGTACGTGAGTTCTTAGAAAAATATAATAAAAATGATAAATATTAAATATTAGTTTATAAATAAAATCTAGAAAAGAAGAAGGTAATTTTTTTTTCATAAATACTTGCAAAAAACATATATATAGAATATAATATTAGCAAATCCGAAGGATATAATTATATTCTCGTTGCCACTTAAATAAAGGGGTAGTATTATGAAAAAATTTTTATCAAATTACAAGTCAACG
>CANQMI010000012.1 GCA_947624905.1 uncultured Clostridia bacterium | reverse complement strand
CTGGTGTCAAATTTATTTTCAAAAAGTATTGTCTAATTAAAAAAATTATGTTAAATTAAAAACATAGTTAATAGCAAGAAAAATTACATTTGTATATACAAATCTCGTAATCTATTGCTATAATTAATTTTGAAACGGATAATAAGGTGTTTTTGCAAGTGATGTTTTTCGCATACGTCCCTTGCTAAGGCACCATCATATAAAATTGTCATTTGACAAATATAATAAAAGTGTGTATAATAAAAATAAGAAATGAGAATCCACGAAAGTGGTTGCCCAATGTAAGTAATTAAATAGTCATTCTAAGGGCAAAGCAGAATGGTTATTTTTATTGCCTATGTAGTAAGCAACTTATCATAAGAAATTGAAGAATACATTTCCTCAATTTCTTTTTTGTTTCAAGAACACGTGTAAGCTTTCATAGGAGAAATTTTTCAACTTGGATTACATAAATTGCTTTTTTAGAAAAAATTTGGTATAATAAAATGTATCTAATGTTGGCGCGATTTCAATCTGTTAAAATAATAATTTATTTTTGGAGGAACTAATTATGAAGACAGCAGCAGAAATTGAAATCAAGGTTTCCGGCGCAAAGGTCACAAACGCAGTGATAATGAATGACGGTACTTGCAAATTGACCATTGAAATAGTAAATGCAGTGTCAAAAGTAACCGAAGCGGAGAATGACGATACGTTTGTTTGGATTGAGGCATCCAAGCTTAGCCTGAATGATGAGTTCATACATTATGCACCTCAGACTGATAAGGAACGTGAGTTAAGAATGTTACTCGTGGAAGCAATCAAAAGTGGAGGTTTGAGGGACTTTAAACGTCCCAAGTATGACCCATCAATGCGCGATGTAATTGAAATCTACTATGAGCCTGGTAAAGCTCCTGCTGTAGATAAAATGTACAACTGGTGGAATGGTGCTGCAAACAGATTTAAGCCTGAGTATAATAGCCGATTGGGAACAAGGACCGAGTATGTAGCATTCCTCGGAGTACTCATTAAAAAATTAGTCGAAAATGGCTGGTCTGTAAAAGAAGCATGGGATGCAGTATGCAATGATTCCATAAAATTGGGTCATTATTGGAATTCTGAAAATACCAAGCATAACTTTACCAAGAATGACTTAGAGCCGACTGGAAGTAGAGAAATTTGCGGCTTTTATGACTTGGCAAATTGTAGAAAGATTTTGGCAAAAGAAAAAGATGGTGGCTTTTGGCTTGCAGGTGGCGATTGTCAAAACAGTAGCAACCGCTGTCCGTTGGCTAACTTCGAGTATATCGACGGAGGACAGTGTTACGGGTACCTGTTTGCTGTTGGTTGGATTGTGCTTGATTAAGTAGCACTGACCAAAAGGAAACTTTCATGCAAGTGGAGTTCTCTAATGAGGGCTCCACTTGCAATTTCAAGAAGGAAAAGACAAGACAAAAGCTCTGTCCCCTTGTCTGATTGAAAATGTTTGCCAATTGAAACATCAAAGCTAAAATTATAAATAAGTTTGTAAAAAAATACCAAAACTCAAAGTATTATTATATTGCTTTTTAAATATATTAATGTTATAATTCTTTATAAATAATTGTTAATACAAGGAGGAAATACTTTTATATATGAAATGCAATGCAAAATTAATAATCATTATTATTTTATTAATTATCAGCATATTTTTTCTAGGAAAAATATTATTAGATAACTATTCTACATATAAGTTTAATAAAAGTCTAAGAGAAACCCATATTGTATCTTATACTGGTATAATTAAAAGTATAGAAAATAATACAATTGTTATGGAATCATCTAATTTAAAAAAATTCACATTTTCAAAAGAAGGTGTAACAATTCAAGATAATAATGGTAATATTAATATGCAGTTAAACGTAGGAGATACTATAGAGGTAATAAATAATGAAAGAAAAGTTAAAATGTCATTTGATTATGTAATAGAGCCTTTAGAAAACGTACAATTAATAAAGATTTTATCGACTAATTAAATTATTCGAATGCTTTAAAAAAAGTATTACTAAAAGCCTGCTAAAAACTAAAATAGCAAAGTCTTATATATCAATATATATATTGAATTTAATTTGTTTACATATAGTCAAAATTTACCACCAAAATTAGCTGTCATAAAATTACATCATTGTCAAAAATTGTAAAATATGTTGACAATTTTTGACAATGATGATATAAATATGATAGATATTGTAATCTTACAATATTAAATATATTTATATATAGGAGATAAAAGTAATGAGCAAAAAATCAGTAAAGAAAATATTAATTGTACTGTTGGCTCTTTTTACATTTTTAATACTCAATATTAATAGCAGTGTTAATGCCACAAGTATGGAGCAAAAAGATGTTTTGCTAAATGAAAAAGAAGATTCAGAAGAAAAAATAATGAAGTATAGTGCAGTTACAGGTGAAACTACTGAAGTAGATATTGAAACTTTAAAAGAAAAAGTTGTATCTTTAATTAATGCAGATGGAAGCATTAGTTTAAAACCTTATACTCAAAAGGGAACTAACTATATTCCTAAAATATTTGCTCCATCTACTAGACAAGCAACTTTCTCAAAAATAACCGATATAACTTCATTTAATTCTTTGACTTCTTGCAAAATTATATGTGATCAAGGTACTGCTTCAGCTAGTATAGTTGGTCCTAAAGTAGCTCTAACAGCAGCTCATTGTATTTGGAATTCCTCTACAAAACAAAAATATACTAATTTAAAATTTTATCCTGCTTATAACAACGGGCATGCTTATGATGGATTATCTTGCGGTTGGAGTGAGGTCTACTATTCGAAAAAATGGATGGAAGATTCATCCCCATACGTAGAATATGACTGGGCTATCTGTTTGTTAGAAAAACCTCTTGGAACTCAGACTGGTGCTTACCTTGGTGCGACATCTTATTCAATACTAACCAGCCAAAAGGGACAAAAAGTGGATTTATACGGTTACCCTAGTACGTTAGATAGCGGTAAAAACTTATATAAGATGAGTTCAAGCATAGATGCCCAAAATACTACTACTTACCAATACGAGGGTGCGGGAGGTGTAGGCTTTAGTGGAGGTCCTGTAATACGGCTTAGATACTGGGGACGTGATTGCTGTTCATCATGGAGCAACGGACACGGAATCGGTAGGGTGCAGGATAACATCTGAAATGATTTCAATAATAAATGACCTTAGAGCTAAGTAAATAGGCTTTGGTGTAGCCCATGAACAATTAAGTAGAGGAGTTTAATAAAACTCTCTCTAAGACAGCCTGACGGAGCTTTTGTCTAAAAAACAAAAAGTAACATAATTTCTTTACAAATTATGTAAAATGTGCTAATATAATACTTGATATAGCAAATTGCTGTGTCATTAACTTTTTTTTTTCACTAATTAGTGAGAGGAAAATCCTTTTGCTTTTAGTTTCACATATAGTAGTATAACAACCACAAAGTATCAAAAGGAGAAATAACTATGGAATTAAGCAATAAGCAGAAAATTGGAACTCACTTCAAAAAGGAAAACATTTTTCTGGCTACAGTATCGGCAAGTAAAGCTGATACAAAAGAAACTCTTACGTCTAAGTTGGAAGGTATTATTTCTTTAGAACAGTTTGATGTTTTTTACAAAGATGATACAGGATATACCCGTTTTTTAGAAGAAGGGCCTGAAACTTTTGCAGGCGACAATTCAGATGGAAAGGGTACTATTCGAAATGTTGTATCAGTCTGGGAGTATTATTCAGAGGAACAGATTTTTGAATGCGTGTTGGATAACAAATTTATGGCAATATGTGTTTTGGATATGAATCCGCTTTATAAGTACAATGAAGACTACAACAAAGCTTGAAACAATATCATAGTTCAAGAAAGGTTCTGAGAAAAAATTTTTTCTCAGAACCTTTTTATAAATTTTGTTTTGCAATGTATTTGATATTTCTTGATTATCTGTGTATACCATTCGCCCGCGCAAAGCAGAATGATTATGATTATTTTTTTATATTGCCTAATTCATCAAGTAAGTATATCATCTTACCTTGAAAAAACAAGAAGATGTTATTCTTTTTGTTTGTCTACAAAATAGAAGTTTAACGCATATAATAAATATAAGACAGCAAGAAAAGGGATGAAGACAAAATGAAAAATAAAACTCAAAATATAATAATTATACTCTTGACTATAATATCAATTATGGCAGTAGGATATGCAACATTTGCAACTGAGTTAACAATAAATGGAACAGCTGAGATTGTAAGTGAATGGAATGTAAAAATAACTAATGTAGAAGTAAAAAAAGTAAGTGAGCGGATGTGATGCAGGAAAACCTACTTTTACTAACACAGTGGCAAATTTTAGTAGCAAGCTTGTAAAACCAGGTGATTCTATAACTTATGAAATCACAATTCAAAATGCAGGAACTATTAATGCTGTCTTGAGTAGTGCAACATTTCAAGAAGATACTGAGAATGGATCGCCTGCGATAAACTATGAAACAACTGAGCCAGCTTCATCACTACCTGCAGGGCAAGAAACAAAATTTACTATAACTGTTAGCTATGATCAAGAAACATCCCAGATTCCAGAGATTAAAACAAAAACAATAACTGGTATTATAGAATATGAGCAAGAATAACTAAAAAGAGATTTGCAAGTAAAAGATATCTTGGCCTTTTACTTGTAAATTCTCTTTTATAATATATATTGTAAAAGAAGGACAATATTTAAAATGAGAAGAATACTAAAAACATTTATAAATAAAAATTGGATATTTATTACATGTATATGTATTTTAATAATATTTCTATTTATGGCAAATGGTTACTCAATATTAAAAACAAGCTTGAATGTTGTAGGAGATGCTTCGATTCAAGATATTCCTGAAATGAATCTTGAGATAGATTTTGTAAACACAGATAAACTAGGAAATATGTTTTTTTATGATGTTACAGTCTATAATAATTCAAATTTCACATACAAAGATTGGCAATTAAAGGTATATGATAACGAATACATCACGTATCCATATATGTTTGAAGCAACAAGAGAAAATGATGGTTGGCTAATAGATAATTCTAATTGGGATAATAGACTTGAACCAGGAGATGATGTTATCTTCACAATTAATTTCTATGTTAGTGATGACCTACAAAGTGAAATGACATATGAGGAATACGCAGAATATTTTATAAGAAACTTTATCAAGGCAACTGGAACAATTCTAACTGATACAGATAGAGATGGAGAAATTATCACAAGTGGAAATGCGTCATTGACATTAAAACAATCAGAAGTTGAAATAAAAGATTTCAAACTTGAAGAAAACTTATTATATGAATCCAATATTCCAAATGAAAAGCAGTATATTTTAACAATAAACAACACAACTAATTATGAGTACAGTAGGATAAGAGCTAATGTTTATCTAGGGCCTAAAAACACATTACTTGAAGTAACGCCTAGTGAAATCGTTTGTGAGCACAGCACAAATATAAATTTTGAATTACCAAGTTGGATGCAAATTTCAAGTAATGAATCAATATTGGTTTATTTCATGATCATAGCAGAAGATGAAAGTTTTTTACCTGATATAGCTATTGCAGGAGAAACAAAATGAAAAGGTGATAATATATGAGATACTTGAAAAATAAAGGAATTTTAATTGTTATAATTGCTTATGTGATTTTTACTCTTTTGATTTCAAAATATAATAATATATTCTATACAAATATTATAAACCCAATATTCTGGGCAGTTGTATTAATATATCTAATATGGGATATAAGGAATAGTCATATTAGGTTTAAAACGAATAAAAAATATATTATTTATATGGCTATAATTTTGTTTGTAAAAACATGTATTTACTTTTACTTAGGAGCTGTTTTGGGATTTTCAAAAAATCCATACAATACTAATATATTACCAGTTTTAAAAAATATTGTGATACAAATATTACCAGCAATTAGTATAGAGATGGCTAGATATGTAGTAGAAACTAGAAATAAAAACAATAGACCATTATTAATAATCACAACAATACTGCTAATATTATCTCAAATCAGATATAACACATTGATAGAAACATATTCAAAAAAAGAAGATTTCTTTAGATATGTATGTAGCAGTTTAATACCATTAATATCAAGTGAAACATTGTGCACGTATTTAATGATAAAAGGAGGATATGCACTTACACTTATATATAAAATCTCAAATATTTTGCCAAGCTTGATTTTGCCAATTTTACCAGATTTAGATTGGTTCTCAAGTGGAACAATGGAAATTTTATCTCCACTAACAGTTTATATTATATATAAATACAGTGAAAAAATAGATTCAAGAGAAAGAAAACAAACTATATATACAAAATTTAGCTATTTATTTACATTTGCATTCTGTCTAACACTGATATGTTTCATGCTAGGAATGTTTAAATATGAACCAATATCTATACTTTCAAATAGCATGAAACCGACCTATAGTAGAGGAGACGTAATTATTTTTGAAAAATTAGATGATGAGGAACTTGAAAACATTCAAAAAGGGCAGATAATTATATACACTACAGGTGAAAAATATATAGCTCATAGAGTAATAAATGTCATAGATCAAGATAATTCAGTCCTATATCAAACTAAGGGGGATAATAATAATTCACCTGATATACATTTAGTAAAAAAAGAACAAATCCAAGGTATATACGTATTCCATATAAAATATTTAGGATTTCCATCTATTTGGCTATATGATTATTTTAGGAGGTAGTATCATGAAAACTAGGAAAAAATACAGAAGTATCAAGAAAAGAAAGTTCAAGATGAACTATATGGATTTAATTATTGTTTTACTTATTGTAATTATGATCGTAATAGGTATTTTGTTTATAAACTTGGGTCTTGACTTTGAAAAAAATATAAAACCAATATATAGTTACACTGTTGAAAGAGATGATGACTATCAGGTTTTATTAAAACCAAATGATTACTATACAAGTGAAACACTTCCATCTGGAAAATATTATGCTGCAAAATCGATTCAAGAATATATATTAGATTTTAAATATCATTTTTATGGTGATAGAGAATCTGACATTGAATATGACTATAACATTACTGCTGAATTAGTAGGAATAGTAAATGGAAGCGATAATGATGGCAAAGAAGTTTGGAATAGGACTTTTGATATTCTTGAAGATAAACATCAAAATGAGAAAAATGAATTTTATATTAACGAAAAGATAAATATTGATTATGAATACTATAATAATTTGGCACGTTCTTATGAAAAAGAATATGGAATATCGATTGATTCATCATTAAAAATATATTTGAATATATCATATATTATTGATAACATTGGAGAAGATATAGATAAAACACAAGACCGCATTGAATTAGATATACCTATAACAAATACGGTTACTCATGTACAAGAAAAATATGAAAAATTGTCTAATCAAAATATAATTCCTAAAATAGAAGATTTATTAGCTAAAAAAGCTGTCTACTATTTAATTGGTGGAATATGTATTATAGTAGCGATAGTTATAATCTTGATTAAAGTAAGAATAATTAAACATAACAGAACTCCTCAAGATGTATATGAAAAAAATATTAATAAAATTTTAAAATATTACAGAGATTTGATTGTTACAGTAAAAGATGAGCCAGATATAAGTAATTTTAAAATAATGAATGTAATGACTATGGATGACTTACTTGATGTTGCAGAGCAAAATAAAGCAAATATTATTCATTATCAAGTAATAAAAGCAAAAATAAGCAAACTATATGTAATTGTAGATGACTATGTATATGTATATCATGTAACTGCAAATGAAATGAAATAAGACGTGTCGAAAAATAGAATATGTTGTCGAAATTAACATAATTGACATTTCATGGGCATTATGGTATAATATACTATATCAAAAGTAAAACCCATTTTATTACATCAGGAGGAAAGGATCATGAAGATTGTACGAGAGACAACTTATGGCAGACAGGTAACCTTACATGCAAGTTCTCCTGAAGAACTGATCAGTGAGGAAGAAATG
Organism: uncultured Clostridia bacterium; assembly: GCA_947624905.1. Taxonomy (GTDB): domain Bacteria; phylum Bacillota; class Clostridia; order TANB77; family CAG-508; genus JAAWPK01. The sequence goes on along the minus strand of CANQMI010000012.1, from coordinate 19,648 downwards.
AAGATTTCTTCTGCATTGGGATGCGAGGTTACGAAGGACGGAAGCAACGTTAATGTCAGCTTTCCGCATAAGTGGATTGCTGAAAAATTCGCAGAGATTCATGAAAGAAGATTAAACCTGTAAAATGGGAGGGGGTGTCAAGCATTGCTGGCACCTCTTTTTATATAAACTTCCGATTATGCTGGTAGTAAGGGCAAAGGAAGTTTATTACGATACTAAAATTACAAACATATTACAGATACATTAAATTTATATTACAAATTTAAAATATGATTGACCTTCTCTAAAAAATATATTAAAATAAATGTATAAAAAATTTATTTTGAGAAAGGAATAAAAACAAATGAAAGCATCTGAAAAAAAAATGATAATAATTTTAATTATTGTTTCAATCTTGATAATAGGAGGAATAAACTTAATAATTAGAAGCAACCAAAATAAACAACCAAGCAATGATGAAACAAATAATGTAGTAAAAGAAGAATTTGTAAACGTATTGGAAGATGGCACAAAAGTAAACATAAGTGAAAAATTACATCAAGAAAAGACAATAGATGGATTAAAAATAACTGATTTACAATTAACAGAAAAAGGAAATCAAACAGTTTTATTAGGAACAGTTACAAATACAACTACACAAGAAAAAACAAAAGTAATAAAAATAAAATTGGTAGATAAGACTGGAAAAGAGATAGTAACATTAAATAGTTATATCGAGGGAATAAAACCAGGAGAGACTAAAGACTTGATCGTATATACAACATTAGACTATGCAAATGCTTATGACTTTATAGTAAGTGAATAATAATATTTCAAGAGAAGTATAAACTTGAATAATTTGTAAATAAAAATGTACGAAAAACCTTTTATTAGAATAAAATAATAAGAGGTTTTTTTGTTATGGATTTTATAAGAGAACAAATAAAAGTAATAAAAGAAAGAGATCCTGCTTTAATGAGCACAGCAGAAGTATTCTTGTATCCGTGCTTCAAAGCTATGATTTATTATAAAATAGCGCATTATTTTTATAAAAGAAAACATTTTTTTATTTCAAGATATATAAGTGAAAAAGGAAAGAAAAAAACAGGAATAGAGATACATCCAGGAGCAACTATAGGAAAGGGTTTATTCATAGACCATGGCACAGGAGTAGTTATTGGAGAGACCGCAATTATAGGAAATAATGTAACAATATTTCATGGAGTAACTCTTGGGGGAACAGGAAAAGAAAAAGGAAAGAGACATCCAACAATTGGAAATAATGTGCTTATAGGCTGTGGGGCAAAATTACTTGGGAATATTACGATAGGAGACAATGTAAAAATTGGGGCAAATGCAGTAATAGTAAAAGATGTACCAGAGAACACAACTGTCGTAGGAATTCCAGGGAAAGTCATAAAAAATAATATATAAACTAAAACATTTCCCTGGATTTCCTGAAACTAAGATTTTAACTTTTTGATTTTACGATTAATTTGAAGTCTTGTGTAGTTATATTTTTGTTTTTATCCATTGCTTTTGCAGTTAAAGGATATTCACCAGCTTTATTTCTGTCATAATCCCCTTCAATTATAACTTCAAGTCTTCCATCAACTTCGTCAAAAGCCGACATATTAGATTTAATATCAAGTTTATCACCTTCTGTTATCTCTATATCTTGAACGCCAGACAAAATAGGCATTTTGGTATCTTGAACTTTCCAAATAACTTGATAATTTATATTTGCTTGCCTTTCAAAAAAAGGTAATAAATTTGTAGAAGTTTCTATACGTATTAATACGTTTCCAACTACATTAAATAAATAAGTATAATAATTAGTCATTAAATCATCACTCATAAAGAGCTTGATACTTGTATTATCATAAAATTTATCTTTTTGAATTAGTCGATCAATAATTTCATCATAACTCAAGGAAGTACCATATTCGATAACTTGTTCATCACTTACAATTGCTTGTGTATTTTTATCTACTATATCATTTCTATTCTTGAGTAATAAACAAAAATAGAGAAGAGTTAAAAAAATAATCAATAACAATACTATTATTATAAAAATTAAAATTGCCTTGATATTTAAATGAAATTTTCTAGATTTTCCAGAATTTTTTTTCATAATCAACCAACTTCTTTCTTGAAAATATAGATTTATTATATAACAAAACAAGATGTTAGACAAGTAGTACTTTAATTTAAAAAAATAGGACACAAAAGTTCATGGTAAGTACTCCTTGTTTATTTTTAAAAATACTTGCAAAATTGGCCAAAAAGTGATAAACTTTACCTATGTTAAAGGGGAGATTTATATGATAGATATAAAACTTATAAGAGAAAATCCAGAATTAGTAAAAGAGAATATTAAAAAGAAATTTCAAGATGATAAATTAGAATTAGTTGATAAGGTATTAGAATTAGATAAAGCAAGTCGTGAAATATCTTCAAAAGGGGATAATTTAAGAATGACTCGTAATAAACTAAGTGATCAAATTGGACTTCTATTTCGTGAGAATAAAAAAGAAGAAGCTGAAAAAGCAAAAGCAGAAGTTGTAAGTATTAATGAAGAACTTGCTAAAAATGAAGAATTAGAAGAAAAATATAAAAATGAGATTAAAGAAATAATGATGAAAATCCCAAATATAATGCACCCATCTGTTCCAATAGGAAAAGATGATAGTGAAAATGTTGAAGTGGAAAAATTTGGAGATCCGTATGTTCCAGATTTTGAAATACCATATCATACAGATATAATGGAAACATTTTCAGGAATAGATTTGGATTCAGCAAGAGATGTTGCAGGAAACGGATTCTATTATTTAACTGGTGATATTGCAAGATTACATTCAGCGCTACTTTCTTATGCTAGAGATTTTATGATAAATAAGGGATTTATTTATACAATTCCTCCATTTATGATTAGAAGTGATGTCGTAACAGGTGTTATGAGCTTTGAAGAAATGGATGCAATGATGTATAAAATAGAAGGAGAAGATTTATACTTGATTGGAACTAGTGAACATTCCATGATTGGTAAATTTAAAGGAAAAATATTAGATAGTGAAAATTTACCATATACAATGACTTCATATTCTCCTTGCTTCAGAAAAGAAAAAGGATCACATGGAATAGAGGAAAGAGGAGTATACAGAATACATCAATTTGAAAAACAAGAAATGATAGTTGTTTGCGAACCAGAAGATAGTTACAAATGGTATGATAAAATGTGGTCATATACAGTAGAGCTATTTAGGAGTTTAGATATTCCAGTTCGTACGCTAGAGTGCTGCTCAGGAGATTTAGCAGATTTAAAAGCTAAGTCATGTGATGTAGAGGCATGGAGTCCGAGACAACAAAAGTATTTTGAAGTAGGAAGTTGCTCTAACTTGACTGATGCACAAAGTAGAAGATTAGGAATTAGAATCAAGAAAAAAGGAGAAAAGCAAACATACTATGCACATACTTTGAACAATACAGTAATTGCACCTCCTCGTATGCTAATTGCATTCTTAGAAAATAATTATAACCAAGATGGAACTGTAAATATTCCAAATGTTTTAAGACCATATATGGGTGGAACTCAAAAATTAATACCAAATAAAAAAGGAAATAATTAAATGATAGTAAAAAATCCAAGATTTGAGATATCAGCTGTAGGCCCAAAACAATATCCAAATAAAAATCTGCCAGAAGTAGTACTTGCTGGTAAATCAAATGTACGGAAAATCCTCTTTTATAAATACACTTGTAAACAGAAAGAATTTAGCAAGAACAAGTAGTGAACCTCGGTAAAACTAGACAAATCAATTTCTACAATATAGATGACAAATTCTATTTTGTAGACTTACCAGGATATGGATATAGTAAAATGTCCAAATATGATCAAGATAAAGTGCGGAAAATTTATAGAAGAGTATTTATTTTCAAGAAAAGAGATAGAATTAATAATACTTATATTAGATATTAGGCATAAACCAACAGAAAATGATAAACTTATGTACGAATATATAAAACAAACAAATAAGCCATACATAGTGATTGCTAACAAAGCTGATAAAATAGCAGTAACAAAAGTTGAAAATGCTGTTTTAGATATAAAAAGAGATCTAAATATGGATCAAGATGAAATAATTTTACCATTTTCAACAGAGAGAAAAATATATACAGATGAAATTTGGAAAAATATAAATAATTGGAGTGAGAAATAAGTGAAATTAGAGGCTGACAATGAAACATTAGCAGAAAATAAAGTTTTAATTCTATATTTATTATCAGTTGTAGATAAGCCAATTACTAATGATGATTTATATAGGCTTGTATTATCTGTTCAAGATATAAATTATTTTTATTTTCAACAATTTCTAGTAGATTTAGAAAATAGTAATTACATAATAAAATATACAAAAGAAAATAATATATTATATGAATTAACAGAAAATGGAAAAAATACATTAGAGTTGACATTAGATATGCTTCCAGGAATCATAAAATTAAAAGTAGATACAAATATAAAAGGTGAACTTAAAGAAATAAAAGATGAATCAGCTATCAAAGCAGAGTTTATACCAATTAGTGAAAAAGAATTTATAGTAAAATGTAAAATTTTGGAAAATAATATTACAACATTTGAGATACAAACTTTGGTCTCTTCAAGAGAACAAGCAACAAATATTGTAAAAAATTGGAATGAAAATGCAGGAGACATATATTTGAATGTAACTAAGATGTTAAACGAAAAAAGTGAAGAAGGAGAGTAAAACTTATGGCAAAAGAACAAGATTTTGTTAAAGATATAGCAGATATAGATCAAGATTTTGCAAAATGGTATACAGATATAGTAAAAAAAGCAGAACTTGCAGATTATACAGATACAAAAGGTTGCATAGCGATAAGACCTTATGGATATGAAATCTGGGAAAATATTAGAAACTATGCGGATAAATTATTTAAAGAGAATGGTGTCAAGAATGTATATTTTCCTATGCTAATACCTGAAAGTCTTTTGCAGAAAGAAAAAGACCATGTTGAGGGATTTGCACCTGAGGTTGCTTTTGTTACAGAAGCAGGTGGAGAAAAACTAGATGAAAGATTAGTTATTAGACCTACATCAGAGACAATGTTTTCTGTACTTTATTCTAAATGGCTAAAATCTTGGAGAGATTTACCAATGGTATACAACCAATGGTGTAGTGTACTTAGATGGGAAAAAGAAACAAGACCTTTTTTACGTTCTCGTGAATTTTTATGGCAAGAGGGACATACTATTCATGAAACTAAAGAAGAAGCAATGAATAGAACGATCAAGATGCTTGAAATATATGAAACAATAGTTCAAGATTTACTTGCAATTCCAGTATTAAAGGGAAGAAAAACTCCAAAAGAAAAATTTGCAGGTGCTGAAGAAACATATACCATAGAGACATTGACAAGAGATGGTAGAGCTCTTCAATCAGGTACATCACATTACTTCGGACAAAACTTTACTATACCTTTTGATGTAAAGTTCCAAAATAGAGAAGGTAAAGAAGAATATGCTTATCAGACATCTTGGGGAATCAGTACAAGACTTATAGGTGCTATAATTATGGCTCATGGTGATGAAAGAGGACTAAAACTTCCACCAAAGATTGCACCTATTCAAGTTAGAATTATACCTATTGCAATGCACAAAGAAGGTGTACTTGAAAAGGCAGAAGAATTAAGAAAAATGCTTGAAAAAGATTTTAGAGTAGATTTAGACTCAAGAGAACAATTCTCTCCAGGGTATAAATTTAATGATTGCGAATTAAAGGGAATACCTATAAGACTTGAGATAGGACCTAGAGATATAGAAAATGGAGAATGTATCCTTGTAAGACGTGATACAGCAGAAAAAGTTACCGTAAAATTAGAAAACTTGAATCAAGAAATCAAGAATATGCTTGAAGATATACATAATAATATGTTCAAACTCTGTAAGGACAGATTAGATGAAAAGACTCATATTGCAAAAAATCTAGATGAGTTTGAAACAATAATTAATACAGACCAAGGATATATAAAAGCAATGTGGTGTGGAAATCAAGAATGCGAGGATAAGATAAAAGAACTAACTGGAGCACATTCAAGATGTATTCCATTTCAAGAAGAACACGTTTCAGATACATGTGTTTGTTGTGGAAAACCAGCTAAGCATTTTGTTATTTGGGGTAGACAATATTAATTTCTCAAGAGATATAGATAAAAGAAGGAGAGAAAAACATGGAAATTATAGATGGTAAAGCCCTTGCTAAAAGTATTAGAGAAGATTTAAAATCAGAAGTAGAAGAACTAAAAAAACAAGGGAAAATTCCAAAACTTGCTGTAATATTAGTTGGCAATGATAAAGCTTCTCAAATATATGTCAAGAATAAAAGCAAAGCTTGCGAAGAACTTGGAATAGAATATCAAGAGATATTACTTGATGAAAATATTCAAATGCAAGAATTGTTGGATATAATTGATGAACTAAATAATAGAGAAGATATAAAAGGAATACTTCTTCAAAGTCCTATACCAGACGGATTAGATATAAATCAGGCATTTAAAAGAATAAAACCAGAAAAGGATATAGATGGATTTAATCCAGTTAGTGTAGGAAAACTTTGCTTGAATCAAGACACATTTGTATCTTGTACACCATTTGGTATATTAAAAATGCTAGAAGCATACAATATCGAACTTGATGGAAAAAATGCAGTAGTTGTTGGAAGAAGTAACATTGTTGGAAAACCTATGGCTTTGAGCCTATTAAATAAAAATGCAACGGTTACTGTTTGCCATTCACATACAAAAAACTTAGCAGAAATCACTAGAACAGCAGATATATTAGTGGTTGCAATAGGTAAAAAACATTTTATTACAGCTGATATGGTTCAAGAAGGAGCAGTTGTTATAGATGTTGGAATTAACAGAACAGAAGATGGACTTTTTGGAGATGTAGATTTTGAAAATGTAAAAGAAAAAGCGTCATATATAACGCCAGTACCTGGGGGAGTTGGCCCTATGACGATAGCTATGCTTATGACTAATTTAGTTAAAGCAACAAGAAATAGTTAGAATAAACTTTATAGTTTTAGTTAGATAATAATTCTTTTTGAAGGAAATTTTGAAATATAGATAAAGAAGCAAAATATTGTTTTTTTATCTATATTTTTAGATTCTGGAAGGGTGATAGATATGATAACTATAACTATAAATGATGATAATTATCCAAGTAAATTGAAAAATATATATGATCCTCCTAAAAAATTATATGTTTTAGGAGACTATAAAATATTAAATGATTTTTCAATAGGTATAGTAGGAACAAGAAGATGCACAAGATATGGAAAGAACATTGCAAAATCTTTTTCATATAATCTTGCAAAATGTGGAATCAATATTATAAGCGGAATGGCAATAGGAATAGATACATCAGCACATATTGGAACAATTATGGGAAAAGGAAAAACGATAGCAATATTGGGAAGCGGATTTAAACATATATATCCAAAGGAGAATATGGATTTATTAAATAAAATAATAGAAACTGGAGGAGCGATTGTTACAGAATATCAAGAAGATGAGTATCCATTGCCAGAGCATTTTCCTAAAAGGAATAGAATAATAAGTGGACTAAGTGATGGAATTGTAGTTGTTGAAGCAGGAAAAAGAAGCGGAAGCTTAATCACTGTCGATTTTGCCTTAGATCAAGGAAAAGAAGTCTTTGCAGTTCCCGGAGATATAAATTCAAAAACATCAAAAGGAACAAACAATTTAATTCAAGATGGTGCAAAATTAGTTACAAATATACTTGATATACTTGAAGAATATCAATCAAGATATTGAAAAAAATGTGATTATTACGACTTTAAATTCTTGAAATATAAAACTTAATTTTTTTACTTTTTCCTTGATTTATTTTTGCTAGTATAGTAGAATAAAATAAGTAAAAACTTAGGAGGAAAAACTTTGAATAGAACTAATGATATAGAAGAAAAATTAAATTATTTGGATTTAGATTTAAATAATGTACCAGAGATATTAACAAGAAAATCAGATAGTGCTGAAATGAAACCTGCTAGGGATTATGAAGAGAAAAAATATAAAGTATATAAATATGTCCCAATAAGTAAAATCAATATACTACTTACAAGAGCAAATAGATTGAATTCTATATATGAAAAATGCAAAATGTCATCACACATTTATTCATATCTAGTACCAGAAGGTGAGGATGGGATTTTAAAACACACCATATTTTTAAAAATGATACAAGATATGAATATAGATGAGATAGAAGAAATAGAAGAAGAGCAAAAAAAATTAGAAAATACAATACCATTTAAAGTAAAATACAAAGAAAATTATTTATGGCAAATATACTATTCCGAATATACTGGTAATTATTATATGATAGCTCCAGTAGAAGATTTAGACTATTCTTGCTTATTTTATTTAATAAAAAAGCAAATACAATATCAAAAAACGGGAAAAGATGAGTTGATATTTGTACCAATAAGTTACTTAGATTATTCGAAAAAATATTATTCAAAATCACAAATTTCGGATATAGAGAAATATTTATGGCAATTTACAAAAGATTGGCCTCTTATGTATGAGGTATATGATCAAGAAGAAAATTTGAGTTTCCAAATAGTAGGAAACACTGAAGTATATGAAAAAGTAATTAGTGTATATAAAATATGCTTGAAAAGTAATGAAGAAGCAACTAAATTTTATAAGCTCATAAAAGCATTATTTATTTTAGAAACAGAATTTCCTCATAGATATAAATTTGAGGCAAGAATTGCAGAAAATGGAGGCTTAGAATTTCTTTTTGGATCTAAGGTCATAGACTACGATTATTTAACTAAATTCATAAAAGAAGAATTTTTAAAGAATAAATTATCAAGTGAAGATTTAAACGAAAAAATAGTAAAATTAAATAGTAGACTTGAAGAACTAAAACTCATTGAAAAAAATAAAGAAGAAGAATACAATATGAGACAAAAACAAATAGCGATTTATCTTGAATGCAGAAAGAGTTTCTTTGGCAAGATTCGCTATTATTTCAAGGGAAAAAAAGAAATAAAGGAATTCAAAAATAAGGAACAATTAGTTCAAGACAATGATGAAGTAATTGATAGTGAGCCAATAATATATGAAACAAAAGAATACTATACAATAGAAAATTTGATAGACATGACTAAAGTTTTAGACAGAATTGAAAACCAAATAAAAGATACAAAATTAGACATAGACGCCTTAGAGAGATCAATAGAAAGATTAACTAGGAAAAATCAAAATGCAAAAAATTATATAGATACAATAGAAGAACATAAAAAAAGCATATTTGAATTTTGGAATTTTGTAAATAAGGATAATGTACTTCGGATTAAATGAACCAGAAGTAATAGAAAAGAAGAATGAGATAGAAAAAGTATTTGATTATAAAGAAGATTTAGAAGAATTAGGAAAAAAATTAGACAAAAAGAATAGAGAAAACTTTTCAAAAGAAGATTTTGACAGTATATTTATTACAAGCACAGAAATATTAGAAGATATAAATTTAACAAGACAAAATGAAAATGTAAATTTTGATGAACGAATTGAAAAATTGAAAGAAGAAGCATTGAAAACAGAGATATTATTTTCTTCAGAAGATTTTGATATATTTGGCTCTATGTCAGAGGATATAACTAAAATAAATAATTTAGGTAACCAAAAACACAGAGAGATAATGAAAAATAAATTTAGACTTCTTGAAATAACCAAAAACACAGAAAATGAACAATATGTAAAACATTTGACAGAAATAATTAAAAATTTGGACAAAGCAATGGATAAAGCTAAGTTCGGATATAAGCTAAACGCCTTTTTTGCAAGCACATTGCCATTGAATAATAAAGAATACAATATATTATCAATTGATCCACAGAATGCCTTAGAATCTTTAAAAGAATATGACAAAATAAATTTGTATAATATAAAATTAAACCAAGAAACAAAGGCTATAGCATTGACAAACATTGCTTATTTTGATAATAACAATAAAACACTTCCTCTAGGAATGAATGTATCAGACAAAATACTAGTAGATATGTCAAGATTAAAACTAGAATTGAAAAAACAAAAGCTATTTAGAATAAACCAAGAAATAAATGAGTTGCAAGTAAAAACAAAAATTATATGTGTCTATGAATATGAAGACTTGAGGAAGGAATAGAATGAAAGAAAAAAATAAGATATCGAAATGTATAGTTGTAATTCTAATATTCATATTTTTAATATTTGCATATATGGTATTCTATGCAATATATAATGAAACAAAAACAATAAATTTATTTGAAGATGTTGAAACAACAGAAGCATGTCTTACAGAATATATTGTATATGGTACACATCTAAGTTTAAAAGGAAACTTATTAATAGATAATGCGGATGTTAAAAATGTGAGCTTATGCTTGAGAACAATTAATGAAAAAGATATACAAGCACAATTACAATATACAAAAGAAGATCAAGGAATATCATTCTATACTTCAGAGCTTATAAATCAAGGAATAGATCTAGAAGAGCTTGATGTAAATGAATATTATGCAATAATAAAAGTTGAAAACACCAAGGGTAAAAGTAAATACTATTCTATAAGAAATGAAACAGAATATCCTAACATAGAATATTATACGATTACTAGAGAAGGAAAGAACAACAAAATAAATATTGCTTTCGGACAAAAAACATGTAATTATATGTTTATAAAAGTTAAAAATACATATCTACCGGAGAATATATATGACATAGTGATAGATGCAGGACATGGAGGAGGAGACCCAGGGGCAGAATATGGTGGATATAGAGAAGCGGATTTAGCATTAAAATGTGCTCAAGAAGTCAAAACAGAACTAGAAAAACTAGGATTAAAAGTAATGATTACGAGAGACGGAACAGAAGGAAAAGAATATAATGCAAGTACTGTGTACAAGGAAAATGGTAGAGTAAATATAATTGGAAAATCAAAAGCAAAATATGTATTCTCGATTCATTTAAATAGCATTGAAAAAGCAAATTCGCAAAGTGGTGTTGAAATATATGCACCACCAAAAATGAATTTAGATTTTGCAAAAGCATTTGCAAGCAACATAGTAAAATATGCAAATACAAATTATTCTACATTAGATATAAGATACAAGGTTTCAAATGGCATTTATGTAAGAACATTTCAGGACTGGGAGATAGAAAATTCAATCAAGGAAGCAAAAGAAAAAGGCTATGAACCATATAACATTACAGAAGGAACAACCTACCTTTATATGCTCAGAGAAACAGGTGGAATCGCAACAGGAGCTTATGTAGATGGAAGAAACAGTAAATATGGTAAAAATTTATTTTATAATTCAAACATTGGATTAGAAGCATATTTACTTGAAATTGGATATATAAACAATGAAAAAGATTTAAATAATATTCTTGACAATAATTCAGGATATGTCAAGGGAATTGTTCAAACGATAAAAGAAGAATTGAATATAAATTCAAAATAGAATTTTAAAATATCAGTAATTATATATAATTACTAATATTTTATGTTTACATAAAAGCATAAAATTTGCAAAAATACTTGAAATATGCTATAATAATAGTATAATAACCCAATAAGGGAAAAAGAAAGGTAAGGTAATACACCATGAAGATCAAAAGCATCATCCTTTTTGTGCTTGAGAAAGCCCTTGGTATTGGGCTGATCGCCTTTGGCGTCTACACTGTAGGCTGCCACTTTGGAAAGACCCTACCCTTCGGGGTAAAGGTTTCCGACGTCCTCATGAGCATTTGGGCCTATACAGGATGGCTCATTGGTATCATCATCATATGTGCTGGCATTTATCTGACCTTTAGGCAGTACATTGATATCCTCATCCATTGCATTGAAGAGGACAGAAATCCCTAGTGATTCGTCACTGGGGATTTTTATGTTTAAAAAGATTGAATATACCCTAAAAATTCAAAAAATTATTCCAAAAGTATTGACACAAAAGGGTTTTATGATATAATAACATTATGAAAATTTGCAGGAGGAAATAAATGGAAAATACTACCAAGTTTTTTCAATTTAATGACAATTTTGATGAATTGAAAGATGAACAATTGCTTTCTCTTATCAAGTTGGGCAATAAAGATGCACTTGATTATCTTTTAAATAAATATAAAGAGCTCGTATATATGAAGGTAAGCAAATATTTCATGATTCGGGGCAGAAAGAGACGACATATTTCAAGAGGGAATGATAGGACTATATAAAGCTATCAAAAGTTTCAAGGAGGACAAACATAATTCATTTAAAACTTTTGCAAATATGTGTATAGAAAGACAATTGATTACTGCAATAAAAACTTCAAATAGACAAAAACATATACCACTTAATTCATATCTATCATTAAATACGTCAACTTATGATGAAGATGAAGATAAAACACTATTAGATATACTAAACAATAACACCGTAGAAGATCCACTTGATACTATTACAAAAAAAGAATATTATAAAACAGTGGAAAGTACAATAGATAAATCATTAAGCAATTTTGAAAAGCAGGTTTTGATTAAATTTATAAACGGCGAAAGTTATGTAAAAATCGCTCAAGAGCTTGAATCTCCAGTAAAGTCAATAGATAATGCAATACAAAGAATTAGAAAAAAAGCCATAAAAAATATAATAAGTAATGATGAAACAGAAGTCTAGCATTGTTAAACCTATGCTAGACTTGTTACTAAAATAGATGCTACCATAGCTCAGTCGGTAGAGTGCAGCCTTGGTAAGGCTGAGGTCACGGGTTCGATTCCCGTTGGTAGCTCCAATTTGAAAAATTTTATTCCATTTTCTTACTGATATTTGCATATTTTTTTAATTTTTCATAAGCAAGGTAGTTTATAGATCCTGCAGGGAAGTTACCATCTTTATCTTTTCTACCAGCTGGAACACCAGTTAGAACTTCAATACCTTCTTCAATAGAAGAAATTGCATAGATATGGAATTTTCCAGATTTAACAGCTTCTACGACCTCATTGTTTAAATTCAAGTTTTTAACATTTTGTATAGGAATCATAACTCCGTGAGAACCATCTAATCCTCTCATTTTACAAACACTGAAGAATCCTTCAATTTTTTCATTTACTCCACCTATTGGTTGTATTTCACCTTTCTGATTTACAGAACCAGTAACTGCTATAGCCTGGTTAATTGGAACATCAGACAAACTCGAAAGTAAAGCATATAATTCTGTACTTGAAGCACTATCACCATCAACTCCATTATATAATTGCTCAAAACATATACTAGCAGAAAGAGAAAGAGGTATATCCTGTGCAAATAATTCTCCGATATATCCACTAAGTATAAGAACACCCTTTGAGTGAGTAGAACCTGAAAGTTCAACTTCACGCTCAATATTTATTATTCCAGATTTTCCTGTAAAAGTATTTACAGTAATTTTAGAAGGTTTGCCAAAACTATAATCTCCAACACTCATTACACTTAAACCATTAATTTGGCCAACTGCAAAACCAGATGTGGTTATAAGTAGAGTATTATCCTTTATCATATCTGAATATCTATCATCATATTTTTTGACTCTTTGTATTTTTTCATCTATAGCTTTGTTTACAAAATCTTCCGTTATAATTTTAGAATGAGCAAGATTTGCCCAAGTAGCAGCCTCTGCAATTATTTGAGATAAATCATTAAATTTTGTAGAAAGCTTTGCTTTATCATTAGCTAAACGTGAGGCATATTCTATCATTCTTGCAACTGCATTTTTATCAAGGTGTGGCAAATTTTCTTTTTCGCAGAAAGCGTGGAAGAATCTTGCAAGTCTAAGAATATTCTCATCATTTCTTGGAGCATCATCTGCAAATTCAACTTTTATTTTAAATAATTTTCTAAAATCAGGATCCATACTAAGAAGAGTATGATATATATTTGCATTTCCAATTAAAATAACTTTTAAATCTAAAGGAATAGGCTCAGGCTTTAGAGAAACCATAACCATAGCTGCTCTTTGTTCTAAGCTATTATCAATACTAAGCTCTTTAATACGTAAAACTCTTTTTAAATTTTCATAACATACAGGATTTGTAAGTAAGTCCTCTGCCTGGAAAATTATATACCCACCATTAGCTTTATGAAGCAAACCTGCTTTAAGCATTGTGTAGTCCGTTCTAAGAGTTCCCATATAGTTTTCATATTCTAATTTTCCAAAAAGATTTTGAAAAGTGTAGTTTGAATCCATTATAACAGGAGCACCTTCTAATTTGCTGTTATCAACAAATAAATTAACTCTATAATTTAACCAAGGTTTATTAGGCTCTTTATGAGGACCCTGAAAAGGTTGACCAGGTTGTGGGGTAGAGGTAGAAGTAGAAGATGTAGGCTCTAAAAATAAATGGACATTTTTAACAATATCCTTTTTAATGTTATCCAAAAATTGAGAAATTTTCTTATTTCTCTTATACTTAGATTTTATATAATTAATATGGACATTAACAGTTAAAAGAGAAATATTAGACTGCCATTCTTGAATTTTCTTCTCTGACTGTTTTTCAATCATTTTAATCTCTGAAATAGTTGCCATTATTTGTTCTTGAACTATATTAGATTTTTCCTCAAATTGTTGTTTTATTGCTTCATCTAGTTTATTAAATTCTTCTTCCTCTAAAGTTTTTCCCTCATAAATAGGCATCATGTATATACCGATTTTGAGCAGTTTTAACTTCAAAACCGTGTTTCATGGATTCTTTATTCAATTTCTCTAAAAGAACACTTCTTTTTTGTTCATATTCTTGTTTAATCAAGGCTTTTTCTTTTTCAAAATCTTCGTTATTAAAAGTTTTATTAATGTCAGCTCTAACATCTTTTATAAAACTTTCCATTGTTTCTTGAAATTCAATTCCTTGACCAGCAGGTAAAGAAAGAGCGATAGGCTCATTTGGATTATCAAAGTTATATAAATAACACCAATCAGAAGGAGTTTTTTTCTTTTTAGAAATTTTGTCTAAATAATTTTTAGTATACATTGTTTTACCAACACCACTTGGACCTTCTACATATAGGTTGTAACCATTTACATCGACGTTAAGACCAAATTCTAAAGCAACAATTCCACGCTCTTGTCCAATTCCTTTGTCAGTTGGTTCAAGTTCTGCGGTAGTGTCGAAATTAAATTTTGAAGTAGAACAATAATCTTTTAAATCTTTATAATTTAATTCAAATTTTTTTTGCATCTTGAGTTCCTTTCTAAAGTAAAAATTACTTTTCTTATGTATTTTATTTAAAATATTTTGTCATAATATAAGCATCAAAGTTGTTGTTATAGTATTTTTTTCTAGTACCTAGAGTTTCAAATCCATATTTTTTGTATAATGAAATCGCTGGTACATTTTTTTCATTTACTTCTAATGTAATTAAAGTAGAGGTTTCTTTTGCCTTGACAATTAAATTTTCTAAAAGTTTTGAACCAATACCGTAAATGTCGCATATCCTTTTTAACTACGATATTAGTAATGTGCGCTTCGTCAAGTAGAAATTTAATACCTGCAAATCCTGTAATAATATTTTCACATTTAGCAATAATATAGTATGAAGTGTTACTTGATAGTTCATCTTTTAAAATATTATAATTCCAAAAGTCATCAAAATCGTTTAAATCTATAAGATTTAAATCAGATATGTCCATTTTTTCTATAGCTATTTGCATATTTTAAAATTTCTCCTCTGCACTAGACCTTTTTAAATATAGAGCACCTAAATTCTTTGAATTCAAGATTTCTCCTTTTTTATATTTGTCAAAACCTGCAATTCCAATATATTTTGAAGATACATAACTATCATCTTGAAAATATGCTTCGTTTTTCAAACTTGATTGTATCACATCTTTATAAAGTATGCCACAATTTCCAACAAAAAATATCTTTTTTTTCAAACTACCTAAAACTAACAATAAATTTTTTAGATTTTCAAAAGAAAAATCAGAATATTTTGATATAACTTGATTGTTTTTCTCAAAGATACCTGAATAAAAATTTGAATGCTTTGCATCTATCATTGAACAAATATAACAGTTGTCTTGAGGTACCGTATAGGCTAATGCCTCTAGTGAAGAAACAGCAACGCAAGGTTTATTTTTGACATCACAAAAAGCTTTGATAGTAGAAAGCCCAATTCTGATACCAGTAAAAGAACCGAGGTCCATTATCACAAGCAAACAAATCAAGATCATCTAATGCACAATTAGTTTCTTTCAAGAGTCTGTCTATAAGTGGCATTAATGATTCTGAATGATTTTTAACTGAATTTTCTTTTAATTCTAATATTAAATTAGTATCTTCTAAAAGTGATACTGATGCAATATCACATGAAGTTTCGATAGCTAGAATTTTCATATATTTAACCTTTCATATATATTATTTAATTGTTATGATTCTTATATTTTCATCTGATAAATCTCTTTCAAAATTAACAAAAATTGCAGTAGGAGGTAGGGCATCTTTTATAATCTCACCCCATTCAATAATGCAAATACCATTACCGAAATATTCATCTCCACCTATATCATAAAAGTCATCAGCGTTTTGCAATCTATATACATCAAAGTGATATATAGAAATTTTATCGTTTTGATATTCATTTACAATAGTGAAAGTAGGACTAGAAATTTCATTATCAAGCCCAAAGTATTCAAGTATTCCTTGAGTAAATTTAGTTTTTCCTGAACCTAAATCTCCGAGTCAAAACAACAATGCTTTCTTGATTTAAAGTTTTAGCAAAACTTTTAGCAAAAGAAATCGTATCAGTTTCATTTTTTGATATATATGTTTGCAATTTGTTTCACCTCACAAAATGACGAATTATCAGTATTAATAGTATATCATAGTTTTTTAAAAAAGTATATAAACTATTTTAAATATTACAAAAAATCAAATTTTAGATATGACTAATGTTGATACTACCGTTTATAATGAAGATGGAAAAGCCATTTCAATAAATAAATTTTAATTCAACATAAAAAGACCACTATGGATTTTCTGGAACGGAGCTTATTTGGGAAGCAACAGAGGACCATCCTGAAACAATGATTATATATGATAGTTTCTATGGCACAGGATGGTATGTCCTTTATCAAGTAGAAGCTTGACCTTGTCATAAGTCCTAACCCAGTAAGAGTTAATCAAATACACTTTATAAAAATTATCATATCTATACTAATTTTGCTTCATTTTATATAATCTTATTTCATTTGCAATGCTAAAACTTAAAGTAACAACTATAAGTATTAATGCAAAACTAACATTTATATTTAATAATATGTAAGAAGAAAGCATTCCAGAAAAATATCCAAAAAGATTAATTAATAATTCTTTTTGTGGAACACTTATATTATCATTATCCATTTGTATCATAGTAAAATTTGACATAGTATTAAATGGATTTAATAAGCCATTTAGTAGTAAAATAGCATAAATAGCATAAGGATAGAAAAATGAAGCAATAATTAAAATAACTATTGTAGATTTACACAGTATATCACCTTTTACAATTACTTGTTTTTTTATTAAATAAGCTGATAACCAAAAACCTACACTACTTAAAAACCATGCACTAGTTTTAAAAGTTTTTAGTACTGCTAAATCTAATTTATTATCAATTGCTATCATTGATAATAATACTACTAAGGAACTAAGAGCAAATTTCCCTAAAAATCTAGTAATAAGCCAATTTTTATAGTATTTAGTATAGTTCTTTAATCTTAATTTTTGTTTTAGTGGTACAATGTTTTTATCTTTATTTTTAGGATAATTTTTTACTTTAGAAATAGGTAAAAATAATAATATAAAAATTATGGCACTAAAGATTGTTATTAAAATCATCGTGGCGTTTATAAATTTTGTAGTAATAAAACTTGCTATTCCAATCCCAATCATAAAAGTAATTTTAAAAATTGATATTCTTTTTGAGTGAACCTCTGTTGCTTTCTCATCTGGTAAAGAGTTATATACATACGCATAATGATAACCAGAATATATTTCTAATACTAATGATTCTAATACATATATTAAAGCAAATACAATTAACCAACCTAGCTTGTATGTTATTCCAATAAGTAAAGAACCTATTGCACATAAAATTACACACACAATAAAAATTTTATTTGGTTTCTTAGAATCATTTAAATATACACAAATTAGTGTTGCAACTAGTTTGGCTACACCAATATTTGCACCTATTACTGATATTAATAGTTTATTATTATACTTAATATATACTAAATCTGAAACTACACTATTCCAATCTAATAATCCAAAAGCTAGTCCTTCAATACCAATTAATAAAATAAAAACAATATTTCTCTTGATTACTTCTTTAGTCATTTATTTTTATAACCTTTCTACTTTATCTTCTACTAAGTAACATATTATCATAAAATATAGGTGATTTCAACAAATTCATATTTATCTCTCAGTAAGTCTCGCAAATTCCACGATATCTTTACAAAACTAAATTTTGAAAGTATCATATCTGAGTTTTGACCTCATATCAAAACTCAGAGAATAATGTAATACATACTGAAAATAAAACTAAAAAAATACCATCCCTTTTTCAGAAAATGGTATTTAATATATCTGTTCTATAAAGTTCGAACAGAAACATCGTTGGAGCGATTAAGGAGGTTATTTGCGAAAAATTTTTCTCCCACTTTTTACTCAAAAATAATTCGATTAATCAACTGATAAAATTATTATATCTAAACAATATGGATTTTTCAAGAAATTTTCAAAAAATACTATACTTTTTCTAATTTTTAGTGTATAATTAAATAAATTAAGGAATACTATACATTGTAGATAGATATTCTACTAGGTCTGAAATAGTTTACTAGATTAGGACCTGACCCGAACTGATGCTAAGCGTCAGTAAAAGCCATTCAAACGAATGGCTTTTAATTTATATTATTGTATTTCACTAACATTACAAGAAGATACAAATATAAATAACATTTTTTTGCAAAATTGTAAGTTGTGTTTATAATTCAAACATACTTTTTTCATAATCTTTTACATAGTATCTTATATTAGTTCTGCCTTTTTGAATAATGGTATGTCCTTCTTTTTCTAACAGTTTCTTTTGAAGTTCTATCCCTTCTGGATATTTAGGATTTAATTCTCCATTTGCTTTTAGTGTTCTCCCATAAGGTGTTTCATTTTCTTTTCTTTGATAACTTGCCCAAGCTACAATAGATGTAAATATTCCTGCTGTTATTGGATCTGTAAAGTCTGCATTATTTTTTTTGCAAAGTAATCTCTAATTTCTCCAACTGTTATTACTTTTCCATAAGGTATTTTCTTCATAATCTCATCGTAAGCCATTGTTGGTGCAAAATACATATTATCTCTACCATATTTTTTAATATTTGCCTCATCTGTAATTTTTACATATATCACTTGAAGTATGCAAGTAAAAAATAACAAAATATTTCCAATAATTATTAACCATTTTTCTTTTTTCAATTTGTGTACCTCCTATATATATTGTAATTTTTCGCATAACTATTCATTTGGTATATACCAATAATCATTTTCCATAATAGCATTACTTGGTATATTT
>CANQMI010000011.1 GCA_947624905.1 uncultured Clostridia bacterium | reverse complement strand
CTGATGGAAGTATTACAGATATTCCAAGAGAAGACTATATTTCAGCTGAAGAAAGGGTTGTTACTGAACTTAAAGAACTTAATAAACCTTTTGTAATTGTTTTAAATAGTGAAAATCCTTTTTCAGATTATACCCAAAAGCTTGCTAAAAAACTAGAGGAAAAATATTCTGTCCCTGTTCTTCCTACTGATTGTTCTAACCTTTCTATTGATGATATAAATAATATGTTTGGCAAACTCCTATATGAGTTTCCTATTGAACAAATGAATCTTAGCCTTCCTAAATGGGTAGATTCTTTAGATGATAGTCATTGGTTAAAACAAAATTTATATGAAGAAATAAAGTCTGCTTTTTCAGGTATTTCTGTACTAAAACAAGTAGATGAATGTATCTCTTCTGTAAATAATTCTGAAATAATATCAAGCACTTCTCTAAGTGAAATAAATCTTGGTAATGGTAATGTAAATATAACTATTTCTTTAAGTGATAATTTGTTTTATCAGATTTTAACAGAAATGACTGGAGTTTCAGTATCTAATGAAGGTGAACTATTCTCTATTATGACCTCTCTTGCTTCTACAAAAAAAGAATATGATAAAATTGCTTATGCTCTTGAAGAAGTTAAAGCTAAAGGGTATGGCATAGTTACTCCTTCTATGGATGATCTTATTTTAGATGAACCTGAAATGGTAAAACAAGGTTCTAGATTTGGAGTTAAACTCAAGGCTAAAGCACCAAGTCTTCATTTAATCCGCGCTGATATCACAACTGAAGTTTCTCCAATTGTTGGTTCAGAAAAACAATCAGAAGAACTTGTAAATTATTTACTTTCTGAATTTGAAACAGATCCTAAAAAAATATGGGAATCTAATATTTTTGGAAAAAGTTTACACGAATTAGTTAATGAAGGATTACAAAATAAACTATATAGAATGCCAGAAGATGCTCAAATGAAACTTCAAGAAACTTTGGAAAGAATAGTTAACGAAGGTAGTGGTGGTTTAATTTGCATTATTCTTTAATTATAGATTTTTTGCAGGCTATTTTTTAGTCTGCTTTTTTAATTTTATTTTGCAGAATGTAAAAAATATACTCATTTCTATTACTAGTAGTTTTATTAGAAAATAATCATCTCCTGTTCTTGGAAGTGTTTCTTGGTTTTGTGATTCGTAATTTTGAATTTCTGGTTCATATTCAGTAATATTATTTTCTATTCCATTTACTTCTTTTAATTCTTCTTGTTCCTTACTTTCTTCTTTAGTATCCTCTAATTCTGGTTCTAAATTTGTTTCTTCCATATTCTCCTTATTTTCGACTAATTCTTTTTCTTGGTTATCTTCTAAATCAGTTTTATTATGATTTTCTTCATTTTCTGAATTTTCCTCTTCTTTGTTTACTTCCTCTTTATTATTTTCTACAATATTTACATCTTCTGTCTTTTCTCCATTAGTATCTTCTTTAGAATCACTTTCTTCTACATTTTGTTCTTGCTTTTTAGATCCTTCTTCATCTTTTTGATTTTCAGTATTTTGTATATCTTCTTTGTCATCTTTTTCATTACTTTCTTCATCTTTTAATTGATTTTCTATTACTACTTCTGAAGTTTTATCGTCTATTACTTGAACTATAAAATTTTCAGCAATGATATATCCATCTTCCACTTCTCTTTGTATTATCATATATGTTCCTGCATATAAATTTTCCAGTGTTATTTCTCCATTTTCATTAGTTTCACATGTAATTATTTTATTGCCCATAGAATTATAAATTTCATATTTAGAATATTTAGTATTATTTTTTATATGTATTTTTCCTATTTCTTTCCTTATTTCTAAATTATAATTACAATTCACATCCTTCTTTCCTATTGAATACGTATATTCTCCTTTTGGAATAGAATATCCTTCAGGAACTGATATTACTTTTGCAACTACATTACCTTCGCCCATTTGTCCAACAACTGCTACTCCTTCATATCCCGATATAATTTCTTTCGTTTCATCATTTATGCCATCTATAACTTTCACTCTAAGTTTTACATTCTCTACAAAATTTCCTGTTTCACTATCTATTATTTTTATCGTCATTACTGAATGCCTACTGTCAAGTTTTAGTTGCTGTTCATTTGAGTCTGTTACATATTCAGAAACAAGCTGTCCTTCACCATTTAAATAGGTCTTTATTGCTTTAAAATCTGCATGAACTTTCATTGTTCCAAAAAAGTCTTCTTCTCCTAGGTCTTTTGGGACCATTACTTTAAATTTTGTTTCCTTTGAAGTAAATTCATTTTGGCGACTTCCATTATCAGCATTTGCTATATAGCTCCCTTCTGGAAATCCCTCTAAATTAGTTACTTCATATTTTGTAATTTCTAAATTTTCATTATATATTTGATAAGTTTTAGATTTATAATTTTCGTCAAGATCATCTATTGCGAAACTACTTATCTCCCAATATTTTATTATTCCTGAATATTCATCTATTTGTTCTTTAGTTGAAACTGCTTCTACATTTTTTATAGTAAATACTATTAGTAAAAAGCTTAAAATTGTGAATACTTTTCTTATCATAAAAATTTCCTTCCTTTACTTAAATTTCTATTCCTATAACACATTGTCTTTTATTTCTCTGACCTGTTACACAAGTTATAAGTGTTATAGTATTTTCTTGTGTATTTTCCAAAACTTTAACATTCGTTTCTTCAATTATTTTATTTTCTTTAACTTTATATCTCCTTTCTCCCATGCTTGTTATATATATAATTTCTTCACCATTTTTAAGTTCTTTAATCTTAGAAAAATAGTGAGCATATGAGCCTCTATTATGTGATGCTAGAGCAACATTCCCATTCCATAAACTTGTACTTTTAAAATGCCCAACCGAAGTTTTTAATATATCACTAGATGTTCCTTCAAATATTGGTGCTTCGATATTTATACTTGGTATTATGATAAGACCTATTTTTTCTCCATCTAGTAATATCAAATTTTTTTCCTCATCAATTGGCTTATTTTCTATTACATTTTCTTTTATTTCTGTAATTAAATCTTCTTTAATCTTTCTTTGATATTGACTTTTTAAAAAGATAACTAAAAAAGAAACTACACACAAAATGAATAAAAGCAAAATACAACTTTTAAAAAAACTTTTCATTCAATTCTCTTTTCTTTTAATTTTGGATTTTTTTAGATTAAATTTTGATTGCAATTTCTTGCATTTTTGAATTTAAAAATTTTGAATTTTAAACTTTCTTTATTTTCATTAAATATTAGCACGATTTTTTTGAAAAATCAATAGTTTTTTTTAATTTTTTCAATATTACTTATTTTTTTAGCTAAAATTTGTGTTATAAACTTAATTTATGTTATAATTTGTTTGATAAATTTATGTTTTGAAAGGAATAACTATGACAGAAAAAATTAAATATGAATATACTAAAACTCCATTAGATTATCAGATAACCGAATATGACTGTGGAACAACTACTTTATTAAATGCATTAAGATATCTATTCAAAAGAAGTGAAATTTCTCCTGAAATATTCAAATATATAATGCAATACACCTTAGACAAATCAAATGAATATGGAGAAAATTGTAAGGGTGGAACTTCTACTTATGCTTTAGAATTTTTATGTAATTGGCTAAATGAGAATAGTATAAAAAAACAAATGCCTATGCATTGTACAGTTTTATCTAAAGAAGATTGCTCTATATATAACAAAAAATTAGAAGAAACTATAAAAAGAAATGGTGTTGCTATTTTAAGAGTTTGGCAAGGCTGTGAACATTATTGTCTATTAACTAAATTAGATGAAAATTACGCATACCTTTTTGATCCATATTATTTGAACATAAACTATTATGACAGCTGTAATTATTGTGAGATCATAAAGGATAAGCCTTTTGAATTTAATAGAAAAGTTCTAAAACAAAAAATTGATGATAAATCTCATGATGATTTTGTTTTAATTGATGGAAATGATAGTGAAATAATTTTAATCGAAAGAATTTAAAGGTTTTTAGTCTATTTTCATAACTTTATATCTAATGTTTACCTTATTATTTATTTAAAACAAATCATAACCACCCACTTCGTGGATGGTTATGATTTATTATGACTAGTTTATAGTGAACATGCTAAACTTTAGCAAATCTACATACTGTTCCAGTTTTTTCGAAGAATAAGTCCAATAATATCTGAAGTTATCCGAAATCATTAACTCACCGGTTCTTTCAAAAACATCACGGAGGTCATATCTTTTCGTAGCAAGTTTCAACTCTGTCAAAAATTTCTCGGACGTTTCTTTGGAAAATTCATACGGAATGATCATTACGCAAAAATCATCATAGAGATGTGCCACGGAGTAAGTAGGTACTTTGACTCCACTCTTTTCTGCCGCTTCTTTGACAATTTTTGACAATGTGTCGCTAGATGCATTTATAGCTCTTCTTATTTGGTATTCTTCAGCATCATGTAGAGTTCTCGAGATTCCAGCAAATTTTTCGTGTAGCATGTCCCCTGCAATTTTGTACATTAAATAGGTCATGCTTCTTGTCATTAAGCTTCTAGTCATTTTTCTCTCCCCTATACAATTGAATTTTTATATTATAAAAACTAAATTATTGGAGAGGGTGTTAATTCCTCTCCATACAATTCAGTTTGAAAAGAAATTAACATTTATTCAAAATGAATAAATCTATTATTTATAATTATATCATATTTTACATAAAACTGCAAATGTAGAAATGCTGAAATCACTTTATTTTTGCATAGTTAGATAAAAATTTCTCTTACTACATAGTCATAAAAATAGCCATTCTGCTTTGCACGTGCAAATGGTTATTTTACTATTTAAACAGCAAACACTTTTGTGGATTCTCATTTTTTTAATTTATTATACAAATTCTTGATAGATCTTTCAATATAAAGTATAATTATGATATTAGTATAATAAGAAACTTAAACTTTTTCTATAGAATTATTGATATTGAACCAATGCAGTAAGTATAATAAATTTAATGTGAAGGAGGATTTATATAATTGATTATGAAAGGAAAAATGGATATTCCACTAATAATATTATCTCTAATTGTAATTTTTTTTGTATTGATGGGCTTATATGCATTAAGTTCAAATATAACAATGAAAAGAACTATAGGAGAAATTACATATTGTAAGAGAGTGTATGATACTCATCGAAACACTAGATATTGGAATGCAAGTGCAAAATTTTTTGTAGATGGGAAAGAATATTCTGGTTATGTAAATGTTACTAGTCATAAATATATTGGACAAAAAATAATGATTTTGTATAATCCAAAGAATCCAAATAATTTTATTAGTCAATCTTCAACATATTCCGGAATTACTATGATAATTTTTGGATTTATATTCTCAATACCAATAATAAAAAAATTTAAAAATATCCAGAAAACATAGGTCATCACTTACAATTTTATAGTTCTCATCTAGCACATGCACAACAATATTTAATAAATATAAAAATGAGCAAGTTGATAAATATGTAGAATATATAAAAGAGCTATTGCATTACTATTGCATTAAAAATAGCAAAATAAAATCCTAGTTTGCTTATATATCAAGCTTTCTAGGATTTATTATTTTGGTGCGGATGAAGGGACTCGAACCCCCACGCTTTTGGCACTGGTTCCTAAGACCAGCGCGTCTGCCAGTTCCGCCACATCCGCATTAACTTTTAGCAGTATATATATTAGCATATTTTCAAGATACTGTCAAGACTATTTTTTAATTTGATTAACCTTTTACTACTATACCTTTTTTCTCTTGTTTAATATTTCAGTATCTTTAAAACTTTCTTATTTAATACTGTATATTTTACTTCCATTTTGCATAGAATATTACTAAAATTTTGAAAATCTAGTAATCTGTAGCAATGGAGGTTAAATATGATTTATGAGAAATATATAAAAGAAGATTCTTACTTTCCAAAAAAACAAGTAAACCCAAATATAGAGCTTATAAGATGTATCATAAATACTCGTGAAGATTTAGTTAATGCAAATAAAAATTTTGAATTTGCAGAAGGAGATCTTGTAGATTACTATCTATATCAGATCAAAGCAATTCAGTCTAAATACAATTATTTACTTAAAAAAGCAAAGAAAACTGGTCTTTTAGCAAACATGTTTGACATTATTGAAATAAAAGAATTATATGATGTAATATAATCTTTTCATAATTTATAGAATAAATTCCAAATTTTAATCATAAGATGTACAAGATAAGGACGAGGTGATTAGAATTTGGAACTTATTAATATTTTAACCTATATTTCAGGTTTATGTATTATATTTGTATTATGCAGAATTTTTATTGTACCATTAAAATTTATGTTAAAGCTTTTTATTAATTCCTTGATTGGTGCTGTAATCATCCTTTTAATCAATTTTATTGGTCAATTTTTTAGTTTTCACATTGGTCTAAATTTTTTTACAATAATCTTTGTAAGTATCCTAGGTGTCCCCGGAGCTATACTTTTGACAGTTATAAAATTATTTATTTGATTTGAATTTCAAAAGGACTTGCTACTTTTTCCAAGCTGTGATAATATTATATAATAATTTACAAAATTTGAGTTATTACTTGGAACGGAGGATCTTATGTGTGGAATTGTAGGTTATATTGGAAATTCCAAAGCTAGTCCAATATTAATAGATGGCCTTTTAAAATTGGAATATAGAGGCTATGATTCAGCAGGTATTGCAACTATTGAAGATCATAAGATAAAATGTTTGAAACATAAAGGTAGAGTAAAAGAACTACAAGCTATGCCTGACATTAGCTCTTTAGAAGGTCATATAGGTATAGCACATACTAGATGGGCAACTCATGGAAAACCTTCTAGTACTAACGCTCATCCTCATCTTGATGAAAGCAAAAATTTTGCTGTAGTACATAATGGAATAATTGAGAATTATATTGAAGTTAAAGAATTTTTAACTAGTGCAGGATATCATTTTATATCTCAAACTGATACAGAAGTTATTCCAAACTTGATACATTACTATTATTTCAAGGAAGATGAAAATGACAATCTTAGGTTTGTTAAAGCTGTAAAAAAAGCCATATCATATTTAAAAGGAAGTTATGCAATAGAAGTTATTTCTTTATTTGAACCTGATAAAATTGTCGTTGCTAGAAAAGATAGTCCTTTAGTTATAGGAACTCAAGATGATGAAAAATATATTGCATCTGATATTCCAGCAATTTTGGATCATACAAATAATATTTACATATTAAATGATGGTGATTTAGTTCAAATATCAAGTAAATATGTAACTTTTTATGATGCAAATTTAAATGTAATAGAAAGAAAACCTGAGGTTATTACTTGGAATTCAAAATCTGCTGATAAAAACGGTTATGAAGATTTTATGCTCAAGGAAATATATGAACAGCCAGTAGCTATAAGAGAAACTATTGGTACTAGATTAATTCAAGGCGAGAATTGCAACTTTAATGATATATCTATTCCAAAAGAATACTTATCTAAAGTTTCAAGAATATATATCGTTGCTTGTGGTACTGCTATGCACGCAGGCCTTGCAGTCAAACCTATTATAGAAAGACTCACTTCTATTCCAGTAGAAGTTGATATATCTTCTGAATTTAGGTATAGAAATCCGCTCATTGATAAAAATACTTTGATTATTTGCATTAGCCAGTCTGGAGAAACAGCTGATACTATCGCTGCTCTAAAAAATGCAAAACAAATGGGTTCTATGACTATCGCAATTTCTAATGTTATTGGTAGCTCTATAACAAGAGAAGCTGATTACACTATATATACTCATGCAGGTCCAGAAATAGCAGTTGCTTCAACTAAAGCTTATACCTGCCAAATCACTGTACTCTCTTTACTTGCAATATATTTTGCAGAAGTTTTAGGTACAGAAAGACAAGAGATACTTTCTACGTTAAAGAATGAGATTTTAGAGCTTCCTTCTAAAGTAAGTATTACTTTAGAAAATACAGAATTAATAAAAAAATTTGCGAAAAGAATTTATCAAGAAAAAGATATATTTTTCCTAGGAAGAGGAACTGATTATGCTGTTGCAAGAGAGGCTTCTTTAAAACTTAAAGAAATATCTTATATTCATTCTGATGCGTATCAATCAGGAGAATTAAAACATGGCCCTATTGCTTTAATCGAGGATAATATAACAGTTGTTGGTATTATCACAGATAGACGACTTCTTGACAAATCTGTAAGTAACTTACAGGAAGTCATCACAAGAGGTGCTAAAACACTTATTGTAACTAATCAAGAATTAGATAAACAAATTTTTCCAGACATTATAAATATTCCAAAAGTGCACCCTCTCCTTTCTCCTGTTATTTCTATAATACCTCTTCAACTTTTGGCATACTACGTTTCGAAGGAAAAGGGCCTTGATGTAGATAAGCCTAGAAATTTAGCAAAATCTGTAACTGTAGAATAAAATATAATAAAATTCACGGAATACTATTTTACGAGTAATCCGTGAATTTTTTATTATCCTTTTAAATTAGATTTGAGATATTTATAAAATCATTCAAGCTAAGTGCTTCTCCCCTAACTTTTTCATCAAGATTTAGTTTTGATAGTATTTCTTTTACATGTTCCTTGTTTTTACCCTCATCCGTATTTTGTAAAGCGTTTATTAGTGTTTTTCTTCTTTGCATAAACGCATATTTTATAATCTTGAATAATTTTTTCTCATCTATTACATCTTGATTTTTTTCCTTTCTTATTTTCAAGTTAATTACTTCAGATTCTACGTTTGGCATTGGAATAAATGAAGAATTTGGAACTGTAAATAGTTTATTTGGAATTGTATAATATTCAATGCTATATGTTATAGCTCCCGCTTCCCTTGTTCCCGTTTTAGCACATAGTCTATTTGCAACTTCTTTTTGTACCATAACAGTTATGCTCTCTATATTTAGCCTATCTTCTAATAATTTCATAATTATTGGTGTAGTTATATAATATGGAAGATTGGCAACAATCTTGATACTTTCTCCTTCTTTTTCCGTAATTTCATTTAAATTTAATTTCAATACATCTTGATTTATTATTTCTATATTACTAAACAAATAAAATCTGTCTTGCAAAATTTGAATCATTCTCTTATCTAATTCTATGCAAATAACTTTTTTAGCAGACTTTAGTAATTCATTTGTGAGAGTTCCAAGGCCTGGTCCTATTTCTATTACTACATCATTTTCTGTGATTTCAGCACTTTTGACAATATTAGAAATAATATCTCCATCTACTAGAAAATTTTGTCCTAAACTTTTATTAGCCTTGATATTATATTTTTTCATTAAAAATTTAGTTTCGTTTGAAATATCCAAATCTAAAATCCTTTCCTTCATCCACTTTGAAGTAAGCCAAACGCAGGAATTTTATATTTAGAATAAATTGAAGACCCCCGAAAAGCTTCGTAGGCGTCTCCAGCGTGGGTTCAATTTATAATAAATATAAAAGCTCCGACGAGATTTGGCTTACTGTATATTATAAGCTGTAATATTTACATTATTATTTTATAATATTTTGCTACTTTTTTCAATGTTTTGCTTTATTTTTTGCTTTTTTTATTATATAATAGATGTCAAGTTGTAAATTATAGGAGGACGTTATGGCATATAATTTTAAAGAAATTGAAAAAAAATGGCAAACAAAATGGGAAAAGGAAGGAACTTTTAATGCAAAAAATGATTATTCATTAAAGAAATGGTATGGCTTAATAGAATTTCCTTATCCATCTGGTCAAGGATTGCATGTTGGACATCCAAGAAGTTATACAGCTCTTGATATAATTTCAAGAATGAAAAGATTACAAGGATATAATGTCCTTTATCCTATTGGTTTTGATGCTTTTGGACTACCTGCAGAAAACTATGCAATTAAAAATAATATACACCCAAGTATAGTAACTGAGCAAAATATAAATCACTTTAAAGAGCAATTAAAATCAATTGGTTTTTCTTTTGACTGGTCAAGAGAGATTAATACAACTGATCCTAACTATTATAAATGGACTCAATGGATATTTATACAATTATTTAAAAAAGGCCTTGCTTACAAAACCACTATGCCAATCAACTATTGCACAAGCTGTAAAGTAGGTCTTGCAAACGAAGAAGTTGTAAATGGAGTTTGTGAAAGATGTGGTGGAGAAGTTATTCAAAAGGAAAAAAGCCAATGGATGCTTAAAATCACAGAATATGCACAAAGGTTAATAGATGATTTAGATGAAGTTGATTATCTTGAAAAAATAAAAACTCAGCAGAAAAACTGGATAGGTCGTAGTGAAGGTGCAGAAGTAAATTTCAAAATAGAAGGAACTGATAAAAATCTTTTAATCTATACAACTAGACCTGACACTATGTTTGGTGCAACCTATATGGTAGTTGCCCCTGAGCATAGCATTATTTCTGAACTTCAAGATAAAATAACAAATCTTGATGAAATAGAAAAATATAAGGAACTAGCAGCTAAAAAATCTGATTTTGAAAGAACTGAGATTTCCAAGGAAAAAACAGGCGTTGAAATCAAGGGAATTAAAGCAATAAATCCACTTGATGGTAACCCTATTCCTATTTGGGTTTCTGACTATGTACTTATAACTTATGGAACTGGAGCAATAATGGCTGTTCCCGCACATGATACTAGAGATTATGAATTTGCGAAAAAATTCAATCTTCCTATAAAACAGGTTATAACCAACAAAGAGAATACAGCAAGCATTGATCAAGAAGCATATACAGACACCGATAATGGTATTTTAATAAATTCTGGATTTTTAAATGGAATGAACGTTCAAGATGCAGTCAAGGCAGTTATTGCTCATCTTGAAAAAGAACATATTGGAAAATCAAAAGTAAACTTTAAATTAAGAGATTGGGTATTTTCAAGACAAAGATATTGGGGTGAGCCAATTCCAATGGTTTACTGTAAAGAATGTGGATGGGTTCCTCTTGATGAAAAAGATCTACCTTTAAAATTACCAGAAGTAAAAGAATTCTTGCCTGGTGAAAATGGAGAATCCCCTCTTGCTAAAGAAACGGATTGGATTAATACTACTTGCCCTCACTGTGGAGGAAAAGCTAAGCGTGAAACTGATACTATGCCTCAATGGGCTGGTTCTTCGTGGTATTTCTTGCGTTATATGGATCCTCATAATGATCAAGCTCTAGCATCAAAAGAAGCTATAGATTATTGGGGACCTGTAGATTGGTACAACGGCGGAATGGAGCATACTACACTTCACCTACTTTACTCAAGGTTTTGGCATAAATTTTTATATGACATAGGTGTTGTTTCTACTAAAGAGCCTTATG
This sequence comes from uncultured Clostridia bacterium, assembly GCA_947624905.1. Classification (GTDB taxonomy): domain Bacteria; phylum Bacillota; class Clostridia; order TANB77; family CAG-508; genus JAAWPK01. Next base: position 17,377 of record CANQMI010000011.1, on the reverse strand, counting down.
CAAAACGTACTTCTCATGGTATGATTTTAGGTAACAATGGAGAAAAAATGTCTAAGTCTAAAGGAAATGTTGTAAATCCTGACGAAATAGTTGATGAGTTTGGTGCAGACACCTTTAGAACATATGAAATGTTTATAGGTCCATTCGATCAATCAACGCCTTGGTCTATGGAAAGTTTAAGAGGTTGCCATAAGTTCTTAGACAGAGTTTGGAATTTAACTACTATCCTACAAGATGGTGATAGTTATTCAAAAGAATTTGAAAAAATGATGCACAAGACTATTAAAAAAGTATCAGAAGATTATGAGAATATGAAGTTTAATACAGCTGTTGCAACATTTATGACTTTAATAAATGAATTTTACAAAGCTAAAAAGATTAATAAAGCAGAGTTTAATACATTCTTGATATTGTTAAACCCTATTGCTCCACACATCACCGAAGAATTATTTAGTTTAAATGGAAACACAAAAACAATAGCTGAAAGTTCTTGGCCTACATATGATGAATCTAAAACTATAGATGATGAAATAGAAATTCCAGTACAAATAAATGGTAAGTTAAAAGCTACTGTGATAGTTGCTCTTGACAGCGACGAATCTACTGTGAAAAAACTTGTACATGATAAAGTTTCTCATTTACTTCAAGGCAAAACCGTTGTTAAAGAGATTTATATCAAAAATAAAATTTATAATATAGTTGTGAGATAATAATTATTAAAAAGGCTTCCCTTTTGTGGGGCCTTTTTTTGTAATATAAATGTAACGTTTTTGTTATTTGTATGTAATCTTGATGTAGTATAATTTTTTTATTAATACTAAGGATACTATGGAAGGATTATATGCAAAGATGAGCATAAAAAAGGATTTAAAAAGAGAAGGAATTGAAATAATTGGAAAACTTGATACTCTTACTATAAACTCTTTAGCAAAAAATATTTCAAGTATTCTTTCTCAAACTTTTCCAGAACTTGAGTTAAATACAAATGAATTATTTAGAAATATTTCAAGACTTGATATGTATTATGCTAGACTTCCACAAGGAGTTTCAGCTAAGTACTTTTATAAAAATAAGTCTATTTATTTTAGTAATACAGTTGATAGCCAAAATCTAACTGCAGTTGCTATGCACGAGTGCATTCATTATTTACAAGAAAAATGTGATGAAAAAGGAAATATTCTTCGTTTAGGATTATGTGATTATACCTCAAAAGGTTCTCCAGATATTGGTATAAACGAAGCTGCCGTTCAATTAATGGCTTCAAAATGTTTAAATAAACCTTATGAAAATGTAAAATATTTTGATATAGATCTTCCAACAAATAGTCCAAGTTATTATACTTTAGAATGTACATTAGTCAATCAAATGGCATATGTTGTTGGTGAAAACGTTTTGTTTGATAGTACATTAAATTCTAATGATAACTTTAAAAATCAATTCATATCCTTGACTTCTCAAGATGTTTTCTATAATATTGAAAGAAATATAGATTTATTGGTAGAAGCACAAGAAAAGTTAACATCTGCATATGCAAATCTACAAGAATTTGATACTGACATATACTTTATAAAAGAATCTAACAAAGAAATTAACAAGCTAAAAAATAAAATCAAAAAATTATTTTTAGATACTCAAAATTTAATACTTACAAGCTATTTCGATAGCGTTATAAATTTAGTATATACTCAAAAGACTATTGAAAATTATAGAAATAAATTATATTTATTTAAGAATTATATTGGTCAAATAGATGGTGATACTTTCTTTAATGATTACTATATCAATAAAATGGTTGAGCTTGAAAAGAAATATGAGACTGATAAAACAGAAATCACTGATTTAGTCGTTGTCAAACATAACTTTATCTCTACATTATTTAGAAGAATAAAAGCAATATTGGGATTAAATCCAAAATATGCAAAGATTAAAAACAATTAAATAGTAGTAGAATTATTAACAGTTTCTACTACTGTTTTTTTATTGACTTTATAATATTTTAGTAATATAATTTTATTGAAAAGAAAGGGTGTTTTTATGTACAATTTAGTCATTTTTGCATCTGGAAACGGAACTACTTTGCAGGCAGTTATAGATGCTATTCAAGAAAAAAAATTAGAAGCACATATTGCTCTCGTTGTATCTGATAATTCAAAAGCATTTGCATTAGAGAGAGCCAAAAAAGCTAATATCCCTACATATATCATTAAATCAAAAGACTCTGTAGGTATAGATAATGAATTATATCAAGTATTGTCTAAGATAGATATAAATTTAATAGTCCTCGCTGGATATTTAAAATTGATAGGACCTAATCTTTTAAATAAATATACCATCATAAATACACATCCATCACTTCTTCCTAAATATGGTGGAAAAGGAATGTATGGTATGAATGTACATCGAGCTGTTATTGCTGCAAAAGAAGAACATAGTGGAGTTACTATTCACTATGTCAATTCTGAGTATGATCAAGGTTCAATAATAATGCAAACAGTTGTAAAAGTGTTACCAACTGATACCCCAGAAGATTTAGCAAAAAGAGTACAAGCTGCCGAAAAAATTCAACTTGTTGGAGTTTTACAGTCTTTTGCAGAAAATAAACAAAGTTAATAAAGGAGATTAACAATGAAAAAAAATGTTGATGTTGCAATTATCATGGGAAGTGATTCAGATTTACCTATTATGAAAGATGCAGCTGTATTCTTAGATAAAATGGGTATTTCTTATGAGATTACTATTCTTTCTGTTCATAGATGTCCTGAAAAAGCTTTTGAATATGCCAAAGATTTAAAAGAAAGAAAAATAAAAGTAATTATTGCCGGAGCTCGGTGGAGCAGCACATTTACCAGGTGTGTTTGCAGCACAAGTGCCTTGCCCTGTTATTGGAGTTCCTATCTTATCTAAGTCGCTTGATGGAATGGATTCTTTATATTCAATAGTTCAAATGCCTTCAGGAATACCTGTTGCAACTGTTGCAATTAACGGTGCAAAGAATGCCGGTATTCTTGCTGCAACAATTCTTGCTACTTCAGATCAAGAATTGTATAAAAAAATATGCGATTATAAAGCTTCTTTAAATGATGCTGTTTTAGCTAAAAATGAAAAATTACAAGAACTTGGATATGAAAAATATCTTGAACAGATGAAATAAAGTTTTCTTTTATGATAATTTATATTTAAATAAAATGTGCTTATAGCTCAAAATATTATTGCATTTGAGCAAAGCCAAGAAAGGATCAAAATTAATATGAAAAAAATTAGTAGTGGAAAAGTTCGTGAAATTTATCAAGTAGATGATGATAAACTAATGCTTGTTGTTTCTGACAGAATATCTGCATTTGATGTTATACTTCCAACACCTGTTCCAGACAAAGGAAAAGTTTTGAACAGAATATCTGCATTTTGGTTTGACTATGTAAAAGATATCATTCCAAATCATATAATTACAACTAAGTTTCAAGAATTTCCTGATGAGTTTCAAAAAGAAGAATTTCAAGATAGAAGTATGTTAGTTAGAAAACTAAAAATGCTACCTATTGAATGTATCGTAAGAGGATATATCACAGGTTCAGGTTGGAAAAGCTATCTTGAAAATGGTTCAGTTTGTGGAATAAAATTACCAGCTGGTCTTGAAGAATCTGAAAAATTGCCTGAACCAATATTTACTCCAACAACTAAAGCAGAAGTTGGACATGATCAAAATATAGATTTTAGTGGAGTTTGTGAACTTTTAGGAAAAGACCTAGCAGAAAAAGTTAGAAACAAAACAATAGAAATTTATCAAAAATGTGCTGAATATGCAAAATCAAAAGGAATCATCATAGCTGATACTAAATTTGAATTTGGCCTAGATGAAAATGGTGAATTAGTTTTAGGTGATGAAATTTTGACACCTGATTCAAGCAGATTTTGGCCAGCTGATGATTATGAGATAGGAAGATCTCAAAAAAGCTTTGATAAACAATATATGCGTGATTGGTTAAAAGCAAATCACTGGGATGCTGAAAATCCTACACCTATTCCAGAAGATGTCATTCAAACTACAAGAGCAAAATATATTGAGGCTTATGAAAGATTAACTGGAAATAAGTTTTAAATTTAAATTAAAATAGACAATAATATTTATTGTCTATTTCTTTTAAATTCATTATACATTAACTTCTACACTTATATTTTTAAACAAGTCTTTATTTTTTTCAAGTACGGGGTTTACCTCATTTTCTATAAATTCTTCTACTTGATGAACTGCTCTACCACAAAGTCCTTCTGGGTTTAAAGCTTTTAAAATTTCCTCTTGAGTAAGTCCAAAACTTTTATCATTTGCAATTCTATCTACTAAATCATTTGGCCTACCAAATTCTTTTACTTCTCTTGATGCTTCCATCGACAATACTCTTATTCTTTCATGTAATTCTTGTCTATCTCCACCTTTTAAAACTGCATTCATAAGAATCTCTTCTGTTCCCATAAAAGGTAATTCCTGATTCAAATTCGTTTTAATAACATTTTTATATACAACTATACCTGAAGCTATATTTGCATATAATATAAGTATCGCATCTACTGCCAAGAAACTTTCTGGTATACAAATTCTTCTGTTTGCAGAATCATCTAAAGTTCTTTCTAGCCATTGAGTTGAAGCTGTCATTGCTGGATCTTGTGCAAGTACCATTACATGTCTTGAAAGTGAGTTTATTCTTTCACTTCTCATTGGATTTCTTTTATATGCCATTGCAGATGAACCAATCTGTCCTTTTTCAAATGGTTCTTCTAATTCTTTTTCATGTTGAAGTAATCTCATATCATTTGCAAATTTAGATGCACTTTGGGCAATAGAACTTAATAAATTTAAAACTCTTGAATCCAATTTTCTTGTATATGTTTGACCAGATACTGCAAATACTTTATCAAATCCCATTTTTTCGGCAACAAGCTTATCTAATTTTTTTACTTTTTCTTCATCTTTAAATAGTTTCATGAAACTTTCCTGTGTTCCTGTTGTACCTTTGCATCCACGCATTTTCATATGTGCTTGTACAAATTCTAATTCTTCAAGGTCTTCTAATAAATCCTGAATCCAGAGTGTTGCTCTCTTTCCTACTGTTGTAAGCTGTGCTGGTTGAAAATGTGTATATCCTAAGCAAGTTACATCTTTATTTTTTAGTGCAAATTCTTTTAGGTTATTTATAACTAATAGAAGTTTTTCTTTTATTAGTTCTAATGCTTGGTTCATAAGTATTATTTCAGTATTATCAGTTACATAGCAAGAAGTTGCGCCTAAATGTATGATTCCTTTAGCTGATGGGCATTTTATTCCATATTCATAAACATGCGCCATCACATCATGCCTGCACTCCTTTTCCCTTTTTGAAACTACATCATAGTCTATATCTTCCACATGAGATTTCATTTCTGCTATTTGTTCATCTGTTATATTTATACCTAGCTCTTTTTCAGTCTCTGCAAGTGCTACCCACAATTTTCTCCAAGTGCTATATCTTGAATTTTGAGACCAAATTTCATTCATTTCTTTACTTGCATATCTTCCACTTAGTGGAGTTACATATATATTTTCCATTATACCCTCCCCATTTTTATTTGTTCTAAGCTAGTCAAACGCATTAGTTCCGTATTTATTGTATCACACACAAATACTTTTTGCAATGTCTATTGACTTTTTTCGACTCTTGTACGATAATATATATTGTTGAAAAAATGAAAATAAGGAGGTCTTATATATGTCAAAAGTTGATGTTGTCTTAGGCGCATTTTACGGAGATGAAGGTAAAGGAAAAATTATAGACTATCTTTCTACACATGCTGACGTTTCTATTAGATGTACAGGTGGAAATAACGCAGGTCATACAATAGAAGTTGATGGTCAAAAATTTGCTTTCCACCTTATACCTTCGGGCATATTAAACAAAGGAAATATAGCAGTAATTGGTAATGGAGTTGTTATTGATCCTAAAGTTTTAATTGAAGAAATTAATAATTTAAAAGAGCATAATTACTCTGTTGATAATTTACGTATAAGTGATAAAGCACATATTATTTTACCTTATCACATTGCTATGGATAAAATGTTAGAGGAAAACAGAGGAAATGGAAAAATCGGTACAACATGTCGTGGAATAGGTCCTGCATATTGTGATAAATATGAACGTTCTGGTATAAGAGTTCAAGACTTTATAAGACCTAGATTTAAAGATTTGGTTCGTACTAATTTAGCTAATAAAAATAAGATATTTAAAGCTTTTGGATATCCTGAGCTTGATGCTGAAGAAATCATAGAAGAATATTCAAAATACGCAGAAATACTAAAGCCTTATGTTGTTGATACTGTCGTTTTATTGCATAATGCAATCAAGGAAGATAAAAAATTACTTTGCGAAGGAGCACAAGCAACACTATTAGATATAGATTTTGGTTCATATCCTTACGTTACTTCTTCTAACCCATCTCTTGGCGGTATTTGTACAGGTTCTGGAATCAGTCCTAAAGATATCGGAGAAGTTTATGGAGTAATCAAAGCTTATTCATCAAGAGTTGGAGAAGGTCCTTACGTTACAGAGTTAAAAGATGAAATTGGAGATACAATTAGAGAATTAGGTCATGAATATGGTACTACAACAAAAAGACCTAGAAGATGCGGTTGGCTTGATTTAGTTGCTTTAAAATATGCCGTTATGGTAAATGGTATTACAGGAATTGCAATAAATCACGTAGATACTATCGGAAAACTTGATAAAATAAAACTTTGTGTTGCATACAATCATAATGGAAAAATAACTACAGACTTCTCTACAACTCCAGAATATTTAAATAATTCTACTGCCGTATATGAGGAGTTTGATGGAAACTTTGGAGATATAAGTCATATCAAGAGACGTCAGGATCTACCTGAAAATGCAAGAAAATATCTTGATAGAATAGAAGAAGTTGTAGGTTGTCCTATAAAATTCATAGGAACAGGCGCAGGTAGAGATGATTTAATTGCAGAATAATAAAATAAAAAGGTAATAAGAAAATCTTATTACCTTTTTATTTTTAGTTTATCTCTCTTCTATATTTTCATCTTGATCATTTTTAGATTTTTCTTGATGATTCTTAGCTTCTTCCAATTTTTTCTCATAATCATTTAATGTTTCTCCAAATTTACTTATTTCTCCTGATAATTCTTGATCATTAGAAATTTTATCCATACAGCTTTCATAGAACTCTTTTGCCCTGCTTAAATTTCCTGATTTTACTAATCCCTCTATTGCAACTCTCATATTTTGTGGAGTGATAAATTTTGATGAAAATTGTAAAGTTTCCGTTAAAAGATCACACTCATCTTGAGTTAACTCATTTGAAATAAGTTTATTTTTGCAGTAGATTATATAATTTTGTATTATATAACCATTGATTTTTGTTCTATGTTCCAACATATCTTTTATATCTCTTTGTAGTCTTGATCTGTCAACTTCATCTTGTGAGATTTTACCAAATTGAACTAGCTTTCTTATCATTGTCCTGATAGTTCCTTCAACTACTGTAGTATGTTTTTCCATCTCATAAGGATGTTCTCCTCTTCTTAATCCCTCAAGTATTCTTTGATAGTTTGGATTGCTATCTATTTTCTTACTTTCGATTTCATATTTTAAAGTATCTATTTCTTCTTGTGTAGTCCTGCCTTGATCTATTAGTTCATTTAAAAACTTATTCAATGTTGAACAATTAGTATGTAGATGTTTAGCTATTTCACTAACTGGTATACCGTTTCTTAGCTCTTCAAGAACTATCGTTTTTTGTGCCTCTCTTATTTCATAATCTTTAGTCTCTTCTTCTTGAACATACCCATTTGCTATTAATGTATAAATTATATTTTTTACTGTTACAGGTGAGAGTCCTTTCATCTCGGCTATAATTTCATCAGTTGATTTTTTCTCTTTTAGCTTATCATATATGCTCTTTGTAGATCCTTCTAATTTAGCATCTTTGTTTTTTACTATTTTAAGCATTATTAGTTCCTCCTTCTATCTTTCTTGATGTGCATTATATGTTTGATTTGCTTTAGAACTTTTTGTTGCAGAAATTACACTATACATCTTTCTGATTTCTGCTTCGCTCAATTTTGCATCTGCTATAATAACTTCAAGAGGGTATCCTGCTTTTAATTTTGCATATACTTCAAGCCTGTTTTGATAATCATCTAATGATTTCTTGATTTCTGCTAGCTCATCCTGTGTACATGCCGTATAATCTGTTGCTTCTAATAATTTACTGCATTGTTTATAAAATTTGCTTGCCATTCCTATTTTATTGCTTTTTACAAAGCCGAGTATTACTAGTTTTATATTTTGAGAAGTTAATGAACTTTTATTAGAGGTAACAATTTGAGCTAATAAACATACATCCTCTGATGTTATATTTTTAGTATTCAAATTTTCTCTACAATATTTAATGTATTTCTTGATCATCAAACGATCTTTTGGAATTTTTCCATCAAGCATATTTTTTATATCTTGTCGGATGTTTGTTGAACTTACATCTTCTGAAGCTTGTTCTCTAACTTTTTGCCAATAATTTGATGTTTCTCTCTTGATCAATGGTACATCTGAATCATGTATATAACTATTTAAATCAATTTTTCTATCATTTATCAAGGTTTTTGCATAAAATCTTACAGTTTCGAATTTTACTCCTAACTCTTTTGCTATTTCTTTATATGTATAATTTCCATAAGTTTTTCTTGATTGCATTGCCTGTAATATTTTGCCTCTTAATTGATTATCCATTATTACACTCATATATACATCTCCTTTTCCTATAAGATTATACCACAAATTAACATAATTTTCAATATTTGCTTCCAATTTTATGTAAATTATTTGTGAAATAAGTGATTTTCAGGCAAAATAAGCCATAATTGTTCAAGCTCTGCTTTTAACAATTATGGCCAAATTTTAAAATATCTCTTTTTTATGTGCGTCTCTACATTTCTTTTCCATAATATGAATTTAGTAATATTTCTTTTAATTCTGTAACTAATGGAAGTCTTGGATTTGCTGTTGTGCATTGATCCTCAAATGCTTTTTCTGCAAGCATATCTAATTTATCTAAGAATTCTTTTTCATTGATACCTTGATCTTTCAAGGTCGCTGGTATATCAAGTTTTTTGTTCATTTCATTGATTGCATTTATCAAAGATTCTACTCCCTCTTTTGTGGTACTAGCTTTTAGTCCCAATCTTTTAGCTATATTTGCATATTTTTCATCAGCTATGAAATATTCATATTTAGGGAAAGAAACAAACTTAGTTGGCTTTGTACTATTATATTTTATAACATAAGGAAGTAATATTGCATTTGCTCTACCATGTGCAATATGAAATTCTCCACCAAGTTTATGAGCAAGTGAATGATTTATTCCTAAAAAAGCGTTTGTAAATGCCATACCGGCTATACAACTTGCATTGTGCATTTTTTCTCTTGAAACTCTATCGCTACCATCAGCATAGGCAATTGGTAAATATTCGAATACGATTTCTATCGCTTTTTCTGCTAAACCATCTGTATAATCAGACGCCATATTTGAAACATAGCTTTCTATTGCATGTGTTAAAACATCCATACCTGTATCTGCTGTGATTTTCTTTGGAAGCGACATTACTAAATCTGGATCAATTATTGCAATATCAGGTGTTAATTCATAATCTGCAAGTGGATATTTTATATTTTTCTTTTTATCTGTTATAACTGCAAATGAAGTAACTTCTGAACCTGTTCCAGATGTTGTTGGAATCGCTACAAGTTTTGCCTTTTCTCCAAGTTTTGGAAATTTATAAGTACGTTTTCTAATATCCATAAATTTAAGTTTAAGTCCTTCCACATCTGCATCAGGATGCTCATAAAATAGCCACATACCTTTTGCTGCATCTATTGGGCTTCCTCCTCCGAAGTGCAATAATTACATCAGGATTAAATCTATTCATGGCATCAACACCTTTTTTTATTGTATCAAAAGATGGATCTGACTCTACATCTGAAAATATCTCAGAATGAACATACTGATTTCTTTTTCTCAAATGGTATAATATTTTATCTACATATCCAAATTTCACCATAGATTCATCTGTAACAATAAATGCTCTAGTTATATCAGGCATTTTTTCTAAATATCCAATAGATCCCGCTTCAAAATATATCTTTTCAGGAATCTTGAACCACTGCATATTTACTCTTCTTTTTGCCACTCTTTTTATATTTATTAAATTTACAGAAGAAACATTTGCTGTTGTTGAATTTCCACCAAAAGTACCACATCCAAGCGTCAATGATGGCATATTTGTATTATATATATCACCTATTGCACCATGAGTAGATGGAGAATTAACAATAATTCTTCCTACTTTTACCCTGTTTGAAAATTCATCAATTATCTCTTGATTCTCAGAATGAATTACTGCAGAATGTCCAAGTCCTCCATATTCTATCAATTTCTCTGCAAGATCTATTCCTCTATCTGAACTTGAAACTGTGTAATATGCAAGTACAGGACTAAGCTTCTCTTGAGAAAATGGATGTCCCTCTCCTACTCCTGTTTGTGGAACTACTAATACTTTAGTTGTTTCTGGTACTTCAAATCCTGCAATTTTAGCTATATTATATGGGCTTTGTCCTGCTATTTCTGATTTCAAATCACCTTCTACAAACATGCTAATCTCTAATTTTTTAGTTTCCTCTTTATTCAAGAAATAGCATCCCGCTTCTTTCATAAGTTTCTCAAATTCTTTTGAAATTTCTTTATCAACAATTACTGCTTGTTCAGATGCACAAATCATTCCATTATCAAAAGATTTTGATAATACTAAATCTGTTACTGCTGTTTTAAGTTTTGCCGTTTTATCTATATAACAAGGAACATTTCCAGGTCCTACTCCTAATGCTGGTTTTCCACAAGAATAAGCTGATTTTACCATTCCTGTACCACCTGTTGCAAGAATAAGATTTACATCAGGATGATTCATTAGGGCTCTTGTTGCGTATACTGATGGTTTTTCAATCCATAAAATACAATCCTCTGGAGCACCAGCTTCTACAGCTGCATCTCTCAAAATTTTTGCTGTTTCAACGCTACATTTTTGTGCTGATGGATGAAATCCAAATATTATTACATTTCTTGTTTTTGCAGCAATTAATGATTTAAACATAGTCGTAGATGTAGGGTTAGTAACAGGTGTAACTCCTGCAATTATTCCAATAGGTTCTGCAATTTCTTCATATCCCTCTTCTACATTATCACGTATTACTCCAACTGTTTTGTCATACTTGATACTATGGTATACATATTCTGAAGCAAACATGTTCTTTGTAATTTTATCCTCATATATACCTCTTTTTGTTTCTTCAACAGCCATCTTTGCAAGTCTCATGTGATTTTCTAGACCTGCCATTGCCATTTTTTTTGTAATGTTATCTATAGCTTCTTGATCTAATTCCATGTATTTTTGTGATGCGATTTTTGCCCTCTTGATAAGTTCATCTATCATTTTGTCAATTTCTGCTTGTTCTTCTTTACTTATTTCTTTTGCCATTTACTTTCGTTCCTCCTTTGTTTTAGTATATGAAAATTTTTAATATTAATACATTTTTTACCGTTACCATTCATAACCACTTCAATTATACATCTAGAATTATTTTATGGCAATAAAAAACCTCCCATTTGGGAGGAAAATTTTATTTTTATTGATTATTTTTAATATATTCTACAACGTCATTAACAGTAACTATTTTCTCAGCGTCTGCATCTGGAATTTCCATATCAAATTCTTCTTCAAGAGCCATTATTAATTCTACTATATCCAAAGAATCTGCTCCTAAGTCATCTATAAAAGATGCTTCAGATGTTACTGAACCTTCTGCAACACCAAGTTGTTCAACGATTATGTCCTTGACTTTATTAAAAACTTCTTCTGTACTCATATCTATATGACCTCCTTATATTAAACATTAACTTTGTTATCCTAACAATATTATATCTTGACTAATTTGTCAAGTCTTTTTTATTTAATTTTTCAAATTCTTCTATCATTTTTTCAACTGCTTTATTTTCAACAAATTTCTCTGCTTGTTTTATTGTAAAATAGAATAAATATTCATCAGAACTTCCATGAGCCTTTACAACAGGTTTTTTTACTCCTAAAAACAATGCTCCGCCATATTCTTTATAATCCATAGATTTCGCAACTCTTTTTATTGCAGGTAAACATGGAATTGCTCCAAGCATTGTAAATATATTTCTCTTTAAATTTTCTGTTAGTGATCTTTTTACAAATTTTCCAAGTCCCTCAACAGCTTTTAAAAATACATTTCCTGTAAATCCGTCAGTAACAAGTGCATGTATTTCTCCTGAAAAAGCATCTCTTCCTTCTACATTTCCTACAAAATTTATATCCAATTTTTCAGCATTTTCTTTTAATAGTTTGTAGCTTTCCTTTGTTAAATCATTTCCCTTTGTTTCTTCTGTTCCTATATTTAAAAGTCCTATTGCTGGTCTTTCTATTTTATATGTATTCTTTAAATATATGCTTGACATTTGGGCAAATTGAAGAAGATTTATTGGTTTGCAATTTGTATTTGATCCTGAATCTATTAATAAAAGTCTACTTTTATATGCAGGAAGTATTCCGAGCTAGTGCTGGTCTATCAATTCCTTTTATTCTTCCTACTATCAATGTTGCACCGAGTAAGAAGTGCACCAGAATTTCCAGCTGATATAAACACATCTCCTTTTTCTTCTTTTAACATATTAAAGCCGACTACCATAGAAGAATCTTTTTTATGTCTTATAGCTACAGTTGGGATATCTTCCATTTCAATAGTTTCTGTTGTATTATATATTTCTATGTTTTCTGCAATTTCTTTTATATTATCTTTTTTATAAAATTCCTTTACCTTTTCGTTTATTATTTCCTGATTTCCAATCAAGCAAATAGTAGCGTCTACTTCTTTTGCTGCCCTTACTGCCCCTTTAATTACTGCATCAGGTGCGTTGTCTCCTCCCATTGCATCTACTAGTATTCTCATAACCTTAAATTTCTCCTTACATTTGTTTATTATAGTTATATTTGATTCCTTTTAATTTTATTATTAATTCTTAAAAAAAGCAATATATTTTGCAAATTTTATGTGTGATTTTATGTATAAAAAAAGAGACCTTAAAGGTCTCTTTTTTATTTGAAAATATTATTCCATTATTTCTGAAACGATACCAGAACCTACTGTTCTACCACCTTCACGAATAGCGAATCTTAATCCTTTTTCAATAGCAATTGGAGTAATTAACTCTATTGTCATTGTTACGTTATCACCTGGCATAACCATTTCTGTTCCTTGTGGTAAATCAATAACACCTGTAACATCAGTTGTTCTGAAATAGAATTGTGGTCTATATCCATTGAAGAATGGAGTATGTCTTCCACCTTCTTCTTTTGTTAGGATATATACTTCAGCTTTGAATTTTGTATGTGGATGAATTGATCCAGGTATAGCTAAAACTTGACCTCTTTCGATATCTTTTCTATCGATACCTCTTAATAGAACACCGATATTATCTCCAGCTTCTGCTTGGTCTAATAGTTTTCTGAACATTTCTACACCTGTAACAACTGTTTTTCTCTTTTCTTGAGAAAGACCTACTATTTCAACTTCGTCTCCAACTTTTACTGTTCCTCTTTCTACTCTACCTGTTGCAACTGTTCCTCTACCAGTAATTGTGAATACGTCTTCAACTGGCATTAAGAATGGTTGGTCTGTTGGTCTGTCTGGTGTTGGTATATAATTATCAACAGCATCTAATAATTCCCAAATACATTTATATTCTGGTGCATTTGGATCTGTAGATGTTGACTCTAATACTTTTAGAGAAGATCCTTTTATTATTGGAATCTCGTCTCCTGGGAAATCATAGCTTGTAAGTAAGTCTCTAACTTCCATTTCAACTAATTCTAGTAATTCTGGATCATCAACTTGATCACATTTGTTTAAATATACAACTATATATTTAACACCAACTTGTCTAGCAAGTAATATATGCTCTCTTGTTTGAGGCATAGGTCCATCTGCTGCTGAAACTACAAGTATAGCTCCATCCATTTGAGCTGCACCTGTAATCATGTTCTTTACGTAGTCAGCATGTCCTGGGCAGTCAACATGTGCATAGTGTCTCTTATCTGTTTCATATTCAACATGTGCTGTATTAATTGTGATTCCTCTTGCTTTTTCCTCTGGTGCTCCATCGATTTGATCATAAGCTGTATATTGTGCTTGACCTTTAAGTCCTAACACTTTTGTTATAGCAGCTGTTGTTGTTGTTTTTCCGTGGTCAACATGGCCGATTGTACCAATGTTAACGTGTGGTTTTGTTCTTTCAAATTTTGCTTTTGCCATTTTAAAAATCCTCCTTTAAATTTTGTCAATTTCATTTGACTTAGTTTTATTTTTTAAATTTAATAGCATAAGTTATGACAATTGCATTTTATAACACTTTTGTAAAAAATGCAAGTACTATTTGATATTTTCTAATTTAAACTAGAATTATTCTTCCTTCTTTGCTCTTGATGCAACAATTGTATCAAGTATAGATTTTGGTACTTCTTCATAGTGGCTTGGTTCCATTGAATAAGTTCCTCTACCTTGAGTCTTTGAACGTAAGTCTGTTGCATAACCAAACATCTCTGAAAGTGGAATAAATCCTCTTATTATTTGGTTTCCAGCTCTTGCTTCCATTCCTTCCATTCTTCCACGTCTTGAGTTAATATCTCCAATAACATCTCCCATGTATTCTTCTGGAACTGTTACTTCAACTCTCATGATAGGTTCAAGGATTACTGATCCACCTTGTTTAGCTCCTTCTTTGAATGCCATAGAACCAGCAATTTTGAATGCCATTTCTGAAGAATCGACATCATGGTAAGAACCGTCTACTAATGTTGCTTTAAAGTCGATAACTGGATATCCCGCAAGTACACCTGACTCTGCAGCTTCTCTGATTCCTTCTTCAACTGGTTTAACGTATTCTTTTGGAACAACACCGTCCTACGATTTTGCTCTCAAATTCAATACCTTTACCTGGCTCTAATGGTTCCATCTCTATCCAAACATGACCATATTGTCCACGTCCACCAGATTGACGAATGAATTTTCCTTCAACTCTAACTGCTTTTCTAATTGTTTCTTTGTATGCAACTTGTGGTTTACCAACGTTACATTCAACTTTAAATTCTCTTTTTAATCTATCAACAATTATATCAAGGTGTAATTCACCCATACCAGCTATAATTGTTTGTCCTGTTTCATGATCTGTATATGTTTTAAATGTTGGGTCTTCCTCTGCAAGTTTTGCTAAAGCTATAGCCATTTTCTCTTGAGCAACTTTATCTTTAGGCTCTATAGCTATATCGATAACTGGCTCTGGGAATTCCATAGATTCAAGTATAACTGGATGATTTGGATCACATAAAGTATCACCTGTTGTTACTTCTTTTAGTCCAACTGCAGCAACGATATCACCAGCATATATTTTATCAATATCTTCTCTGTGATTTGCGTGCATTTGAAGTAATCTACCAATTCTTTCTCTTTTATCTTTATTTGCATTTAAAACAGTTGATCCTGAACTTAATGTTCCAGAATAAACTCTCAAGAAACAAAGTTTTCCAACAAATGGGTCTGTTGCGATTTTGAATGCTAATGCTGCGAAAGGTTCTTCATCAGAAGCTTTTCTTTCTGTTTCCTCACCATCAAGATTTTTACCTTTAATAGCTGGAATATCTAATGGTGATGGCATATAATCAACAATTGCATTTAATAACTCTTGAACACCTTTGTTTTTATATGAAGAACCACAACAAACAGGAACTACCTTGTTTGCAAGTGTTCCCTTACGAAGACCAAGTTTAATCTCATCTTCTGTAAGTTCTTCTCCTTCAAGATATTTCATCATTAAATCATCATCTTGTTCTGCAGCAGCTTCTACCATTTTTGCTCTGTATTCTTCTGCTTTGGCTTTTAAATCTTCTGGTATATCAGTAACTTCAATATCTTTTCCTAGATCGTCTTTATGAATAAATGCTTTCATTTTTATTAAATCAACTATACCCTTGAATGTATCTTCAGCACCTATAGGTAATTGAATTGGAACAGCATTTGCATTTAATCTAGTTTTCATTTGATCTACACAATTGTAGAAATCAGCACCTGTTATATCCATTTTATTTACATAAGCCATTCTTGGAACTTGATATTTATCAGCTTGACGCCAAACAGTTTCTGATTGTGGTTGAACTCCACCTTTAGCGCAAAATACAGTAACTGAGCCATCAAGTACTCTTAAAGATCTTTCTACTTCTACTGTAAAATCAACGTGTCCTGGTGTATCAATTATATTAATTCTATGATTTAACCAAAAGCAAGTAGTTGCGGCAGATGTTATTGTTATACCTCTTTCTTGCTCTTGAACCATCCAGTCCATAGTTGCTTCACCTTCGTGAACTTCTCCTATTTTATGAGTTTTTCCTGTATAAAAAAGAATTCTTTCAGTAGTTGTAGTTTTCCCTGCATCTATGTGTGCCATTATTCCTATATTTCTTGTTTTTTCTAATGAATATTTTCTATCTGACAACTTCTTTTCCTCCTTGTAAAAATTAAATGAAAAACTTTGCATTACTTCGTCAAACTGCTCGTTTTTGATTTAATTTTAGTTTTGTTCTTTTTATTTATTAAAACAAATTAAAAGTGATATATTGCTAGGAAAGCAAGATTAAAATACCGGAGACGTGCTTTTTGCACGTTGAGGATTTTTAATCGTAGCTTGACAACGCAAGATGTCGCTTTTTATTTGTTTAATTACCATTTGTAATGTGCGAAAGCCTTATTAGCTTCTGCCATTCTGTGTGTATCTTCTTTCTTCTTGAATGCTCCACCGTTTCCAGAAATAGCATCTAGTATTTCACCAGCTAATTTTTCAGACATAACTTTTTCATGTCTTTTTCTTGCATAAGTAACAAGCCATCTTAAACCTAAAGTTTGTCTTCTTTCTGGTCTAATTTCTAGTGGTACTTGATATGTTGCACCACCAACACGTCTAGCTTTTACTTCAAGTACTGGCATTATATTATCTAATGCTGCTTCGAAAACTTCAAGTGGATTTTTTTGCTCTTTTTCTTTTATGATATCAAACGCATCATAAACAATTTTTTGAGCAACAGATTTTTTACCATCAAGCATTATATTGTTAATTAACTTTGTAACAATTTTGCTATTATATATTGGATCTGGTAAAACATCTCTTTTTGCTATATATCCTTTTCTTGGCACTATTCTTCACTCCT
>CANQMI010000010.1 GCA_947624905.1 uncultured Clostridia bacterium | reverse complement strand
TGCTAAGTCCCTTATCGAGCGACTAACTCTTATTGGATTATTGTCTCTTAAATATCTTCTAACTTCTCCAATTATCATTGGAACGATTATATGTTAGTTGAAGTATGACTTAAAAAATTAAACTACATTGTTGTAGTATATCATAATGTTATTGTCTTTTATTACTATTTTGTTTATTAAAGAAACTAATATATTTCTTTGCTCTTGGAAAGATAAATCATTCCATACTTCATGTAAATTTTCTATCTTGTCTTTGAAATTCTTTATACTTATGTCCTTTTTCTTTTTGTTATTTATTATTTTTTCAATTCTCTTTTTTTCATCTTCTAAGTTTTTCATTTTATCTCTTATTTCATTTGTAAAATATCCTTCTGCTAAAGCACTTACTAAATTTTCAATCTGCTTGTCTATCTCTTTTAGTCTACTTTCTGCAAATTCTTCGGAATCTTTTATATTATCTGTCATTCTTTTATCAAAATAGTTATCGTCAAGTGATAATTTAAACAATTCATTTAGAACATATTTTTCTACTTCGTCTGCTTCTGCTCTAATGTTGGGACAATTAGGATCTCTAATTAATCTTGGTCTACTTTTCTGCTGAGAATAGCAATATACTTTTGTTGAGTTTTCTGTCCATTTTTGGTATCTGAATTTTGCTCCACAATACCCACAATAAATTAGTCCTGAAAGTAAGTAACTTGATTTTTTCAAATCATTATTTCCTCTTTTTTTCAGCATTTCTTGTACTTCGTAAAACAATTCATCACTAATTATATGTTCATGTTTGCCTTCATATATTTCCCCTTTATAGGGAATTTTACCTATATAAACTGGACTTCTTAATACTTTCCTAACTACAGTTTCTCCTGACATTCCTAAAGTATCATTAATTATATCTGGCGACATTCCTTCGAGATATAATTTAAAGACTTGCCTTATCATTTCAGCTTGTTTAGGCTTTATTACTAATGTTCCTGTATTTCTGTCATAATCATATCCTAGTGGTGTAAGTCCACCTCCCATCCATAGTCCTGACTTAACTCTTTCTTTCATTCCCATTCTTGTTCTTTCATAAATTGTTTCTCTTTCTAATTGTGCAAATACTGATAAAATTCCTATCATAGCCTTCCCAAATGGTGTTGTTGTATCAAAATTTTCCCTTATTGATATGAAACCTATATTATTAGGATTAAAGACTTCTTCGATTAAATATAAAGTATCTTTTTGACTTCTTGAAATTCTATCTAGTTTATAGACTATTACATAATCAATTTTTTTTGCTCTTACGTCATCTAACAGCTTCTTTATACTAGGTCTATTAAGATTACTACCACTATAACCTCCATCAATATAATATTCATAGTCCGAAATTTCTTTAGATATACAGTAAGCCTCTAGCAATTGTTTTTGAGCATCAATAGAATATCCTTCTACTTGAGCATCTGTTGATACTCTACAATATAACCCTGCTCTCATTATGTACCTCCTCATAAAAAATGGTACATATAAAAACAGCAAAACTATGTTATTTTTATTATACCATCCCAAATTTAATTATTCAATGCCTTGTCCTTGACTTTTTCATTCTCTTTTTCTCTTATATATCTATTTAATACTTCATATACTAATTTATTTTTTATTTTTATATTTTCACTTTTAGTTTCTACATCATTAACAAATGTCATTACATTATAAACCATCTAAGCCTCCTCCTTCCAAGTCTTTAATCACATTATAGACAATTTTATTTTACTTCATACAGATTAAAATAAAATTTCTAAAATTCAATATCATTTTCTTCTATAAATTCACTTATTCCATCGGTATTTACATTATTAATTTGTATTTCTTCTCTTGAATCTGACAATAATGTTCTAAATCCTAATTCATTTTGTAAATTTACTATTTCTATAAGTTCATTTTTATTTCTTGCGATTCTAAGTAAGTTTGCTGTTACAATTAAATTAATTTTCTTTTCTATAATATCTTGTATCATTTTTTTATATGCTGGTTTGTCTTTAGCAAACTCATCTATTCCTGCATCTATATATACTTCTTTTATATGTAATCCTAATTGCACACAATATTCTTCAACTCTTTCTTTTTGGTATTGTATTACATCAACATCTTTTAACACTCTTGCTGTTCTAATATATATGCCGACATTATAGCTTTCAGGATTGTCTAGTTTGTTGATTTTTTTACCAGATTTTCTGCTCAAATCTATATCCTCCTTATTTAATTTTGGGTATGTTATTTATAATAATGTTCACTTTTTGATAAATTTATACCATATTATTTCTATTACAACTTTTTTCATTTCATCATAAATACTTCACTTCCTTTATGCAACTTTTTGCTAATACTTTTTAGACATGAATCGTCTATAGGACATAGTCCTACTTAATGCTATAAAAATTCTATCTTTTCTTATGTTTAAGTTTTTAGTTTTTTTATTCATTTTTTATCCTCTTACTATATAAAAACTTAAAAATTTTTCTAAATGGTACTTTTTTGAAAAATTTTTCAAAAAAAAAAGAGATATACTTTATATAAGCATATCCCTTTTCTAATATTTCCTTAATATTTTTAATTCATCTAACTTTAACTATTATTTTTCAATAATCTTTTATTATTAGTTAAATAAAAACACATTCAAATAATTTATAATATTTTCTTTTAGTTCTTCTATTGAAGTAGGTGAATTATAAATTTTCAACATAGCTTGTCCTACATTTTGATTTATGTTATCAACAATTTTTATATAATCTTTAATTTCATCTAAACTTTGTGTTTCGTTAAAAATATTTATAATTTCTTCTTTAAAAGTATTATCATTATTTGTAAAAAAATCTATAATTTTATTTTGCTTCTTAAGTTCTTTTTCCATAATATTTTTAATATTTAGTATATTAGGATAAACTAAATAACTATATCCGTTTTTTACCATATTAAATATTTTATTTGCTTTCATTTCAATTTCTTGTTGTAAAGCATATGTAATAATTACAGGTTGTCTTTTCCTCATAAATTCATTTTCTACAAATCTTTCTATAATTGGAAACATATTTTGTATTAAAAAAACATTTTCTTTTCCACTAACTTTACCAAAAACAATTGTATCGACATTAGGAGTTTTATTGTTTTTTATTTGATTTTGAATTTTTTTATTATATATTGTTCGATACTTTTTTGTTCTTGTACTTACTGGCACAAACCAAATAATATCACTATTTTGGTTATCTTTAAAACAATAATAACATGGCCTTTTATTTCCATTTTCCTTATTTTGCATTAGTTCTTGATCTTTTACAATATCAAAAAAATAATCTTTAATAAAATAAAAATATCCTTTTTTTACTTGCATAACTACTCCTTACAAAAATAGTAAGGTACTTTTTTTAAGCACCTTACTTAATAATTTAATCACCTACGCACTTAATGTTTCGCAAGTAGGGTTGCGACATTATTTACTCACCTGTGCATTTATACCTCGCAAACAGGGTTGCGACATTATTTATTAATATTATTATACTATTGAGTTTATTCTCTTGTCAAGTATGTTTTAATATTAATTAATATATTTTATGTAAAACTAAAAAATATATTACATTTTGAAAATTATTTTTTTTAATTTTCTAGTTAAAAGTTTAACTTTTTTTCTCATTTCGTAGTTGATACCTCATATTTTTTATTCGACTATGTCATTTTTTGTAGTTATTAACTATTCTTTTTACTTAAAATTATAGTTTTAAATAATTTCATTTTTTGTTTATTGTTGACTATACTATAAATAGGGGAGTGAGATAATGAAAAACTCAATAGATAATTGTACAGGTAATTCTATATTAGGTCAAAATGTTAGAGATATACGAAAAAATCTTAATCTCACACAAGAAGAATTTGCAGAAAAATTAAATCTTAATCCTCAATTTATATCACAAATAGAAACTGGAAAGATTGGTATAAGTTTAGATAATGCTATAAATATATGTAATACTGCAAATTGTTCATCTGCAAATCTATTTAAAGGTTTAATTACTTCACCTAGTATTATTGATAAATACGAACTTTTAAGTGATAGAGATAAGTCCATAATAAATCAAATGATTACTTGTTTATTAAATACAAAGTAAATTTTATTCACTAACACTATATGGGGGTATATTGTTAGTGCTTTTTTTATATTCTTTATATTTTTCTTCAAATTTTGATTTTGTTTTGCATCTTTTTTTTAATTTTTTTAGCATATTTACTCTATTTTCAAATGTTCTTTTATCTATTTTTCCTTGTTTATATAGTTTACTTTCTATAACATATTTTGATTTATAATATTTGTTTATTTCATTCTTAACAATTTTTTCAGATTTTGGATGAATATATATACTAACATTGTTATTATATTTTTTGTAAATTTCTTTTAATAAATTAAATAGTTCTGAAACTTCACATGTTGTTTTTGTAGTTTTTTCTTCATCAAAATAAAGAATAATAAATTCTTTTACAATCAAATATTTTCCTCCTTTCTCGTATAATTTTTTTAAAAAATGAATAATCTAATACAAAATGCGAGGCTCTCTCGCTATTTTATAAAAAATTTGTAATAAAATCAAGAATAATAATTTAATGTGGGGGATTTATTTGAAAAAATACGATAATAAAAGCAATGTAATAGGTAATTTAATAAAAGAATATAGATTAAAAAAGAAGTTAAAGAAAAGTGAAGTATGTAGAAAACTACAATTACATGCTATTTATATGGATCCGACTGAATTAAATAGAATGGAAACAGGTAGAATGATTATTAAAGATTTTGAATTAATTGGCTTATGCAAGGTTTTAGAAATAGATTATGATGATTTAAAAAATTCAATAGAATAGTATGAGAAAAGATAGCAAATAACTGCTATCTATTTTCTTATACATATTATATTTTTAATCGTTTATATTACCTTCATGTACAACTAAATCCACCTCTAGCAAATTACTTGGCTTAAATAATATCATAAACATAAAAGATTATCAATAAATACTAACTTTAGAAATTTTTATTATTTTACGCAGGAAAGTGTTCATAAGGAACACCTAGGACACATAAAAGGCAAGCCTTTTAGATTATTAATATAAAAAAATGTTATTAATTTTTTAATAAAAGTACCAAGACGTGGGACTTATATATTTTCTACTTTCAATTTGTAGTTATTAGCTTTTTTCTTGTTATTGTGATATTTCTTAAGTTGATTATAAAATTTACTACTTACTAATTTTTAGGCAAAAAAATAGAGGAGTTATTCCTCTTAATCATTTCATTTTGTATAGTTTTATAATAATAGCCAATAAAATCGTCTATTTCGTTATCTGTTTCTTTATAATCCATTTCTTTTGCTTTACACTTATTATAAAGATATATCAATTTATCTCTTGTTATATTATAAGTGAACTCTTGCAAATTATCTTTAACTATTAAAGCTATTACATAAGTAATTTCTTTTATTTTATCTAGGTTATTTCTCTGCATGTAAGTTATCATGTTTTTTGTATAGAGCATTTCATATTTATCAAGTAGCTCAATTATTTTCAATTTTTCTACATTTTTAAATTCTTTTGGAACTTCTTTTTTATTTTCTATAATATAATTAAACAATATATCTATCTTATTATTTATATTATTATAGGTGAATTTATTTTCATTCGCCTCTATGAAACTATTTTCATAATCTCCTATGAAATTTTTTTCTTGCCCTACAGCATATGATATAAAAATTTTTCTTTGATAGTTATTTTTTATAATGACTTTTATATATCCTCTTTCTTCCAACTTTGAAATGGCATTTTGAATTGAGCGAGTAGTACAATTATATAATCGTGCAAAATACTTATTTGTAGCATAGCAATATCCTTCTTTATTACTCAAACACGCAATTTCTCCATATAATAACTTTGCTTTTTCTGTGAGTTGATTATCATATCTAACATCAGCTGGTATAATAACATAATAGTTAGCTTTATTGTTTTCTTTCATTTTTTTCGCTTCTTTCATAATAAGATTTTTA
Organism: uncultured Clostridia bacterium; assembly: GCA_947624905.1. Taxonomy (GTDB): domain Bacteria; phylum Bacillota; class Clostridia; order TANB77; family CAG-508; genus JAAWPK01. The sequence continues at coordinate 24,335 of CANQMI010000010.1, read as the reverse complement.
CCCATCATCAATATGTCAAAAATTGTGTATAGGTAAATATAGCTTTTTATTGTTGCAAATTAAAAACAGCAATCGTAAAATTGCTGCTTTTAATTTAATATCAATAGTTTTGCTGGTTTATATGTTATTACTTCTACTAACACATTACCGTTGGCACTGCATAAGTTGAGAATTGCACATTTAAACTTGTATCAAAATTATCTATTGCTTTTATTAATCCGTATGCAACCTACTTGAAATAAATCATCTGAGCTTTCTCCACGTCCACCGGAATCTTTGTATAACACTTAAAACTAATCTCAAATTTCCATTAATAAATTCTTCTCTTGCTTTTTGATCTCCTTGCTTTATTTTACTGAATAGTTCATTTTTTTCTTCATTTGATAGTACAGGTAGTTTTGAGGTATTTACGCCACATATTTCAACCTTCTTTATCAAATAAAAAACCTCCTCTTGGAAATAAATTCTGTTACTTTCATTATTTCCAAAAGGAGTTTATATTATACTTTTTACGTTTTAGAATTTTTATTTTTCAACTGGCTTTAAATAAATTAATGTTATTCCCTGATTAAATGGTATAATCTTTTTTTCAATTCTTTTATGTATGAATTCTTTTCTAACTGCATTCATAATGGCTTGGCCTTTTCTATATCCATGTATTACAACTATTTCTTTTATATTATCCGTTGCTGTATCTATGGCTTTTTCTAAATAAAATAATGCTTCGTCTTTTTCCATGTTATGCAAATCGATTATTATTCTATCCGTATCTGGTATAAATATATCTTCGTACATTTTTCCTCCATTTTATCTAATAGAAATTTCCTATTAGATAAAAAAAGAACTTTTTTCAAGTCCCTTTTTTACTTAATTTCATATTTTATATATAGAAGATTGAGAGTACAACTGCAAGAACTGCAAAGCAAACTCCTAAAGTTATTGTCATTCTTTTCATTCTTCCCTCTTTAGTTCTTCCTTTATTTTGGTTATAGAAATTATTTGAGCTAGATCCTGTTATTGTTCCTGTTAATCCAGAATCATCTTTTGATTGAATTAATGTTAATACTATTAGTACTACTGATACTATAACATATATTACTAATAATATATTTTTTATAATTTCCATCTAGTATTATCATTCCTTTCTTGAAATACAAATATTATTTTAAAAATGTATTATATATTTTAACATATTTATGAATTAATTGCAATGATTTCTATAAAAAATTATGTATTTTGATATAATTTTTACTTTATATTTCCAATTTATGGTATATTTTCTTTCCTTTTTTTATAATTGCATATCCTTCTTGAAAATCTTTTTCTGATAATGTGTAACTTATATTCAAGATTTTCTCATCATTTAAAGATATTCCACCTTGTTCTATAAGTTTTTTTGCCTGACCTTTTGATTCAGTAATTCCTGTTTTCACTAAAGCATCTGTTAAAGCTATATTTGCACTTTCTAATTTTGTCATAGGCATATTTTTTATATCACCATTTCCTTCAAACAAAGCTTTTGCTGATTCTTCTGCTTTTCTTGCTTCTTCTTCTCCATGTATTAACTTAGTTATTTCATAAGCTGCAACTTTTTTAGCTTCATTTATTTGCTCATCTTTTAAAGATGATAATCTTTCTACCTCTTGATCTGGTAAAAATGTAAGTAAAGATAGTACTTTTTTGACTTCTGTATCTCCAATATTTCTCCAATATTGATAGAATTCATAAGGAGAAGTTTTTTCTGGATTAAGCCATAAAGCACCTTTTTCAGTTTTTCCCATTTTTCTTCCATCTGCAGTTGTAAGTAATTTAAAGGTAAGTCCATAAGCTTCATCTGTTCTCATTTTTCTTACAAGCTCTACTCCACCTATAATGTTAGACCATTGATCATTTCCTCCAATTTGCATTTTGCAATTGTATTCATCATAGAGATGTAAGAAATCATAGCTTTGCATTAGCATGTATCCCATCTCAAAAAATGTAAGTCCTGTTTCAAGTCTAGCTTTATAGCATTCTGCTGCAAGCATTCTATTTACTGAGAATTGTGTTCCAATTTCTCTCATAAAATCTATATAATTCAAATTTGATAGCCAATCACCATTGTTGACAATTATTGCTGCATTTTCTCCTTGGAATGACACAAATCTTTCTGCTTGTTTTTTGATACAAGCAACATTATGCGCCAATTGTTCTTTTGTAAGCATTTTTCTCATATCTGTTTTTCCGCTTGGATCTCCTATCATAGCTGTTCCGCCACCCATAAGTATAATTGGTTTGTGGCCTGCTTTTTGAAGTCTTGATGCTACCATTAATGCTACAAAATGTCCTATGTGTATGCTATCTGCTGTTGGGTCTATTCCTATATAGAATCTAACACTTTCCTTTTTGAATAATTCTTTCATTTCTGCCTCGTTTGTTAGTTGTTCTATATATCCTCTTTGTTTTAGTTCTTCTATTATATCTGTCATATTTTTATTCTCCCTCTTTTGACTTTGTATTATTATATAATTTTTTTTGTGAAAAGTAAAGAGATGTCGCTATAATTTGTTTTTTGCTTGAAATTTTTAAAATATTATAGTAAAATAAAATTGTTAGATTAGTAATTACAAGGAGAGGTTTATATGGAAGAAAGAAAAGAAGAGAAAAAAGATATTAAAATTGTTTCTGGAGATGGAAAAGATTTAAATATTTCTCCTGTTTACAATCATATTCCAATTAGTAAGCCTAAAATAGATAAAACCGGCCAAGAAAAAATAGTAATACCAAAGGAGAAAAAGAAAAATTAAAAGGCAACCGATAAGGATGCCTTTTTTTTGGTAGCGAAGGGGAGATTCGAACTCTCGACCTGCCGGGTATGAACCGGATGCTCTAGCCAACTGAGCTACTTCGCCATCAGTGTTACTATAATATTATAAACTCATCTTTTGAATTTGTCAAGAATTTTGTAAAATTCCTAGAAAATCAAATTTCATGATATTTTTATATAATAAAAAGACAATGGTGGAATGAACTCTTTCTAGTTCATTTCACCACGCTGGCTTTTTATTATTCACCAATTTCTCTATCATTTTCCTTTTCATTCTCTTTTTCTTGATGGTTTAATTCTGTTTTTTCAATTGATACCTTTTCAGGTGTAACAACAATATTTTGTGAGAATGATGTTCCTCCTGTACCAGCTGCATTTTTTCTTTTTTTCCTCTGAGACATAAAATATTCTGGTATAATAGTTGTTATTCTTTTATATGCTTCTTTAAAAGCTTCTCTTCTTTTTGTATCTTTATCTGAATTTATTATTTCTTCTGGTGTTTCTACAGGATCATAACTTGTCAAACTTATTTTTTCATTTTTCTTTTTTTCTGACATATATTTATTTTCCTCTCTCAAGTTTTTTATTCTAATTTTCTTGTTTAATAAAATCATGTTTAGTTCATGTAATCTCTAAGTTTTTTACTTCTGCTAGGATGTCTAAGTTTTCTAAGTGCTTTTGCTTCTATCTGTCTTATTCTTTCCCTAGTTACTTCAAATTCTCTACCTACTTCTTCAAGTGTTCTTGCTTTTCCGTCTTCAAGTCCAAATCTAAGTTTTAGCACTTTTGCTTCTCTTGGAGTTAATGTATTCATAACCTCTTCTAATTGCTCTTTTAACAAAGTGTACGCTGCTGAATCTTGTGGTGCTGGTGAATCATCATCTGGAATGAAATCTCCTAGATGGCTATCGTCTTCCTCTCCTATTGGTGTTTCAAGTGATACTGGATCTTGTGCAATTTTTTGTATTTCCATAACTCTTTCAATAGGCATTTCCAATTCCTCTGATAATTCTTCTGGGGTAGGCTCACGTCCTAATCTTTGTAAAAGATGTCTTGATGTACGTATTAATTTATTGATTGTTTCTACCATGTGTACTGGTATTCTTATAGTTCTTGCTTGATCTGCTATAGCTCTAGTTATAGCTTGTCTAATCCACCAAGTTGCATAAGTACTAAATTTATATCCTTTTGAATAATCAAACTTCTCTACTGCTTTGATAAGGCCCATATTTCCTTCTTGGATAAGGTCTAAGAATAGCATTCCTCTTCCTAGATACTTCTTAGCTATACTTACTACTAGTCTCAAGTTTGATTCAGCAAGTTTTTGTTTTGCCTCCTCATCCCCTTTCATTATCTTTTCAGCTAATTCTAGTTCTTCCTCATAAGTAAGAAGTGGAATTCTTCCTATTTCTCTTAGATACATTCTTACTGGATCATCTATATTTATTCCGTCAAGATCTGTAAGACTATTTTCAATATCTACTTCTTCTATTGATTCTAATTCACTTAAATCTGGCTCAAGGTCTTCAAAATCATCTTCCTTTAAAAGATCTCCTCCGATTTCTTCGAAAGCGTCAAAAACCTTGTCTATTTCTTCTGGATTAACATCCTCTAATTCTGATGCAAGTTCTCCATAAGTGATACTACCTTTAGCTTTTGCTTTTGATAGTATTTTATCTACTTTTTCTTTATCTGATAGTTTGTTTTTTATTTCTTCTTCGTTTTCTTGATTTTTTTCCATATTGTATCTATTTCCTCCTTACTTTATGCTTGCAATCTTTAAACTTATTTCTTGAAGTCTATTTTCAATTTTTGTAGTTTGCTCTTTATCCAATTTTTCAGAAACTAATTGTTCAAGTATTGAATTTTTTTCTTCTAAAAGTTTCGTGATTAAAAATTTATTAATCAAATCGTTAATTGCTTTGTCAAGATCATTTATTTCTAAATCTTTTGACAAAATATATGTAATGTGACTTATAAGTTCCTCATCTTCATTAAATAATCCGATTACATTACTAATATCCCCTTTTTCTAGCTCTTCATACAAAACCTGTACAATTTTTTTATTTTTTTCATCTTGAAAATCAGAAGGTTTGATTTCATCTTTAATCTTTTCATAAACTTTTTTACCTTCATTTATTAATAGCAATATTATCAAGTTTTCCCTTGAAGTGCTTGAATTTTGTTTATCTTCTCGTGATATTATTTGATGCCTTTGTATAGCTTTACTTTTATCAAGTACCTTGGCTGATGAGGCATTTGCATAAGTGATTTTATTAAGTTGTGCATATATTGCTTCTTTTGAGATATTGTAGTTTTTGCAAATCTTATCAAGATAAACTTCTTTTTCAATATCGTTTTTTGTCTTTGATAAGATTTCACTAACTTCATTTAAAAATTTAATTTTATCATTTGCCTGATTTAAATCTAAGTTCTGTTTTAGATTTTTTACTTTGAATTCTACCAATGATATCGCATTTTGTATGAATAAATTAAATTTTCCGCTTCCGTATTTAATGATAAATTCGTCAGGGTCTTTTGCTCCTTCAAGTTGTAAAATTCTAATATCAAATCCCATGTTTTGTAAAATTTCAAGTCCCCTCATTGTTGCATTTTGTCCTGCACTATCTGAATCATAGCCTATTATGATTTTAGATGTATATCTTTTTAATAGTCTTGACTGTTTCTCTGTAAGAGCTGTTCCGCAATGATGCTACAACATTATTTATCCCCCTTTGGTGCAAAGATATTGCATCCATATAACCTTCTACCATGATAATAAAATCTTTGTCTGTTTTTTTTGCTATGTTTAATCCATATAAATTTCTACCCTTGCTATAGCATACTGTATCAGGAGAATTTATATATTTAGGTTTAGAATCATCAAGTGCCCTACCTCCAAATGCGATTACCCTGTCTTTCACATCTTTTATTGGAAACATAAGTCTTCTTTTAAAAGCATCACTGGGTTTACCATTTTTTGATCTTATTACTAATTTTGATTCAAATATTTCTTGATCTTGGAAACCATTTTTTTTCAATTCTTGATATAAATCATCAAAATTACCAGAATAACCTATCTGAAAATTTTGTAATGTTGCATTATTTAATTTTCTTTTTTTTACATATTCTTGTGCTGGTTTTGCAGAAGAATTGTATAGATTTTTGTGAAAATAGTTTGCTGCGAACTCATTTATTTGATATACTTTTTCTTGAATATGAAGCTTTTCCTGTTCTTCTTTGCTTGTTTCTATTTTAGGAAGAGTGATATTTGCCTTTTCCGCAAGAATTTCTAAAGCCTCATTAAAACTTATATTTTCAATCTTCTGTATAAATAATAACGCATCTCCTCCTGCACCACATCCAAAACAATGAAATATTTGTTTATTCTCAGACACTGAAAAAGATGGTGATTTTTCATTATGAAATGGACATAATCCAAAATAGTTTCTTCCTTTTCTCTTGAGTACAACATACTGTGAGATTATATCTACAATGTTGACATTAGCCTTGATCTCTTCTATCAAGCCACTTTCATATCGTACCATCTTTTTACCTTCCTTGATTAATATATTATATTATTCGACACTTTAGTTTTAAATCCTTCCTATATTATGTCGATTAATGTGGAAATAGAAAATTTTACCTATAAATTAAAAATGTAATAATATTTTAAATCTTAAAAAAACCTCGTTATTAAACTTTTGTTTAATAACGAAGTTTTTTTTGTTATTATTTTTATCTATTTTGATTTTTCCTGTATTAGTTCTGCAAGTTCTTGTGCTTTCTTCAATATGTAATTTTGATCTTCTCCTTCTATCATAACTCTTACCAAGTTCTCTGTTCCAGATGCTCTTATCAAAACTCTTCCATTATTTTCAAACTCTTTTTCTAGTTTCTCTATTGCCTGCTTGATGTCTTGATTCTCTTGATACACTTCCTTCTTGTTGCTATCTACTTTTGCATTAACCAAAACTTGAGGATATATTTTTACATCTTGATATAATTCTGATAACTTGCATTTGTTTTCAAGCAATATACTAATTAACATTAAAGATGTTTGTATTCCATCTCCTGTTGGATTATAATCTAATAGAATTATATGTCCTGACTGTTCTCCTCCAAGGTTGTAATCATTTTTTAGCATTTCTTCTAAAACATATCTATCTCCCACTTTTGTTCTTATTAGTTCGCTTTCATTTTGTTCTGCATATTTTTTCAATCCTATATTACTCATCACAGTTGCAACTACAGCATTTTTTTTGAGCTTTCCTTTGCCTTTTAAATATTTTGAAATAATAGCAAGTATAATGTCTCCATCTACTGTGTTTCCATTTTCATCTACTATAAGACATCTATCTCCATCTCCATCATAAGCAATTCCTAAGGCTAGTTTATTTTTTTGAACAAATTCTGATATCCTTTCAAGGTGAGTTGATCCACAATTTTTATTGATATTTACACCATTAGGTTCATTATTAATTATCTTGTATTTTATACCCATCTTTTTAAATATTTCTTCGGCAATTTCATACGTTGCACCATTTGCTACATCAATTCCTACTATAAAATCTTGTGGCATATTTTCTTTTATTTTTTCTTGAAAATTATCTAATAAAAAATTAACATACTTTTCTTTTAAATTTTCAGAAAATTTATCTGTGCCTATTTTATCTTCAGCAGCTTTCAAGTTTTGCACTTCAGGTGAGTCCATTGCCTCTTCTATTTCTTCTTCTATACTATCATCAAGTTTCATTCCTTTGTTGCTAAAAAACTTGATGCCGTTGTATTCATAAGAATTGTGAGAAGCTGAAATCACAACACCTGCATCTGCTTTTAATTCTCTTGTAAGATATGCAACTGTAGGTGTTGGCAAAACGCCCAAATGAATTACATTTGCTCCACAACTTAAAAATCCTGCCGTCATAGCGTTTTCGATCAAGCTTCCTGATAGTCTTGTATCTTTTCCTATTAAAATAGTTGGCGTTTTACCTGTTTGTTTGCTTATTACATAAGCACTTCCTTTTGCAACTTTATATGATAACTCTGGCGTAAGTTCTGTGTTTGCAATTTTTCTAATTCCATCAGTTCCAAAATATTTCCTCATAATAATTATCTCCTTGTAAATAGTTTATAATGTAATTTTATGAATTATTCTTGATAAAGTTCCAACTGTCGCGCACCATGTCTTCTATTCCGATTAGTTGCTTCCCAGTCTAATTCTTTTTTTGCTTTCGTAGGGTCTGCATAGAATTTATCTAAATCTCCTGGGCGTCTTGGTGCTATTTTATAATTTACTTTTACGTTGTTTACTTTTTCAAAGGCCTTGATTATTTCTAATACGCTATAGCTATTTCCTGTTCCTAAATTATGTATATATATTCCTGGCTTATTTAATTTTTCCAAAGCTTTAACATGTCCATTAGCTAGGTCTACAACATGTATGTAGTCTCTTTCTCCTGTACCATCTTTTGTGTCATAATCATTACCGTATACGTTAACTTCTTTTAATTCTCCTATTGCAACTTTTTGAATATATGGCATAAGATTATTTGGTATTCCTTTAGGATCTTCTCCAAGTAGTCCACTCTTATGAGCACCTATTGGATTAAAATATCTAAGTATAGAGATTGTCCAATCTGGTTCTGCTTTATATAGGCTTTCTAATATTCCCTCTATTACACTTTTAGTTTCTCCATACGGACTTGATGGAATTCCTCTTCCCATGTCCTCTGTATATTTTGAAACTCCTGGATCTCCATATACTGTTGCTGATGAGCTGAACACTATTCTTTTGCATCCGTATTTCTTCATTACTTCTAGCAATTTTATAGTTCCATTTACATTATTGTCATAGTATTCAAGTGGTTTTTTTACTGATTCACCAACAGCTTTTAATCCTGCAAAATGTATAACTGCTTCTATTTTATTTTCACTAAATATCTTATCAAGAGCTTTTTCATCTCGTATGTCTGCTTGATAAAATTTACATTTTACATTTGTGATTTTTTCTATTTTATCAAGTACATTTTCTGAACTATTACACAAATTATCAAGAATGATTATGTCTTGATAATTATTCTTGATTAATTCTACAACTGTATGGCTTCCTATATATCCTGTTCCACCTGTTACTAATATAGACATGGTTTTCCTCCTTTAAATGAAATAAGCGTCCTAATATAAGACGCTTTATTTTCTTTTTAATTTATCCGACTATTGTTGAACTATCCTCATCATCAAATGGTATAAATTTATTTACACTTACATTTTCTCCAATATTATTAACTCTAAATTCTTGGAAAGATTTAGAGATTCTATCTTCGATTAAATTCTCTACCGTTTCTTGAGAAGACTCTTCAGCCAAAGCAAGTTCACTAACTAAGATTTGTTTAGCATTAGTAAGCATTTTCTTTTCTCCAGTAGATAATCCTTTTTCTTTTTGTTTGAAGCTCAAATTTCTAACAACATTTGCTACTTCATATATATCTCCTGTTTTCATTTTATCCATATTTTCTCTGTATCTTTTATTCCAATTCATCTCAATTTGAGAATCTTCTTCACCTAGTACTTCAAATACTTTTTTCGCTTGCTCTTTATCAATTACATTTCTTATTCCAACTTTTTCTGCTTGTGATGTTGGTATCATTACTTTAACTTCGCCAGGCATTTTTATTATGTAATATGCTTGCCTTTGACCTAAAATATCTTTTTCTTCGATTGCGTCAATTGTTCCTGCTCCGTGCATTGGATAAACTATGTAATCTCCTACATTGAACATACTTACACTTCCTCTCAAAATTTTGTCCGAATTTTTTCCGACATACTTATTATACTACAAATTTTGGAAAAAGTCAAAGAATTTTCAAAATTTAATTTATTATGGAAACAAAATTTAAATTACTCGTTTTTCTAAATTCATCAGTAAATCTTTACCTTTTGGTTTCTTAATTTTTTCTTGATTAAATGCTAATATAATTTTACGGTCAAGTTCATACTAACTAGTATGTTAATAATCATTTAGTAGCTATTTGAAAGGAGGCTATTATGGCATTAGATTATAAACTTATTGGTGAAAGATTGAGAAAGGCAAGACTTGAAAAAGGTTATACTCAAGAAAAACTTGCTGAAATTATGAATGTTTCTGTAGCTTATTTGAGTAGGATTGAAACAGGAACTACTCATATAAATTTAAAACGTTTGAATGAACTTAGTAATATCTTAGGTGTTTCCGAAGCTCTGATCTTGAACGGTGCATCTGAAAATTCTAAAAGTTATTTAAATGATGAATTAAGTTCAATTTTGAGAGATTGCTCTCCTCAAGATAAAGAATTGATTTATCACATTGCAAATGTAATTATTAAAAAAGATAAGAAATAAAAATCAAGCTCTTGAAAAAAAATATTTATCAAGAGCTTATTTATTTTATCTTATTCTATCCTATTTTATCTTTTTTTATCTTGGTTTATCTTATTTGGTCTTTCTTTATTTTGTTCTATCTTGTTTTATCCAATTTTATCTTATTTTATCCTGTTCTATCTTATTTCAATTCTTTTCTATTATTTTGTATTGTTTTTAAAGTTTCTTCTAGTAGTCCTTCAATTTTTTCAAGTAAAGCATCAGCATGTTCTTTTGTTCCATTAGAAATTTCTCTAGCCATCTCATTTGCTGTTTCAATTATTTCTGCTTTTTGTGCATAGGCTTTTCTTGTTATTTCATGTTCATCTATCATTGCTATTATTCTATTTTCTGCTTCTTTTACAATATCATCTGCTTCTTTTTGTGCTTCTATTAAAATTCTCGTTCTTTCTTCCTTGACCCACTTTGCTTGTTTTAATTCTTCAGGAAGTTTTATTCTTATTTCCTTGATTATATCTAAAAGTTCTTCCTTGTTTACAAGACCTTTATTAGTAAAAGGTACTGTCTTGCTATTTTCTAGAAGTTCTTCTATTGTCTCTAATAATGTAAATATTTCCATAGCTTGTTTACTCCTTTCGATTCAAGAATAATAATTTTACTCTTCCATATTTTCTTGAATCTTTGATCCTCACATAATTTTCTAGTTCTTGAATATCATCTTCTTCTCTATCTGTTTCAAAGATTATAATTCCGTCTTGATTCAATAAATCTTTTTCTACTATAATTTTTATTGCTGTAAGCCAATAATCAGTTTTATATGGTGGATCTAAAAATATTATATCAAATTTTATATTTTCTAATTCTTCTAAACACTTTTTAAAATCTTGATTGATTATTTTTACATTGTTTTCAAAATGAGTCTTTTTAGTGTTTTGTTTGATTATTTCTATTGCTTTTCTTGAATTATCACAACAGACTGCATATTTTGCACCTCTACTTAGAGATTCTAATGCTAATGCACCGCTTCCAGAAAACAAATCTAAAACCTGTGCTTGGTATATATAGCTCTGTATTATGCTAAATAAAGGTTCTTTTACTCTATCAAGTGTTGGTCTAGTATCCTGTCCTTCAAGTGTTTCTAGTTTTGTTCCTCTTGATATTCCACTTATTATTCTCAAAATTTATCTCCTATTTATTATATTATATATTTTATTAGATTATTTTAATAAGTCAAGAGTATTTATAAAAATGTAATACAAATTTAATACTTTTGTAATATTATGTATAGTATTTTACATTTCGTCAAATTTGTAACAATATCTTTGTTTGATAAGTGCGTAAAAATTAACCCTGACGTTACTTCAATTACAAAAATTCAAATGTTAATATAATTTTATAGTAGAGGTTATTATAACCAATACATCAAGTCTATATAATTAAATGGGGGAATTTATATGGCTTTAAATTATACTCTTATGGGCAAAAAGCTAAAGGCAGAGCGCATAAGGAATGGTTATACTCAGGAAGACTTAGCAGAAATAATAGATGTTTCTGTTCCTTATTTGAGCAAAATAGAAACTGGTAAAACAAATATAAGTCTAAAAAGACTTGATGAGCTCTGTGGAATATTTAATGTATCTTTTGCTTCAATATTGGATGATACATCTTACAATTCAAATTTTTATTTAAATGATGAACTTATAAATAAATTGAAAGGTTGTCCTCCTAAAAAGAAAGATAAGATTAATCAAGTAATAGATATTCTTCTTGATGATTAAGAATTGTATTCTATAACAATTTATCCAGATAATTTAAACAATAGATTAAATTATCTGGATAAATTTATCTTATGAATTAAACCTTCTTGGGTTATGTATTATTCTTCTTCTGGAGCTCCAACTGGGCAAATATTTGCACAAGTTCCACAAGATACACATAAGTCTGGATTTATTTCATATTTTTCATCTCCTGCTTTAATACATTCTACTGGGCAGTTTGCAGCACAAGCTCCACAGCTTATACAACTATCTGTTATTTTGTAAGCCATTTATACGCACCTCCTTTCAATTTATGCCATTCTAATTTTGCATATCTTCTTTGTCAAGTTCTTCCATTTTTTCAAGCTCTCGTAAATCATTTTCATCAATATCCTGATCTTCATCTTGATCTACATCAACATCCTTGATAACCGTTATATCTTGAGCAGGATATTTTTTAATCTTGATGTTGTCTTGATCTTCTATTTTTACCTTGATAATTTCCTTTAATGTTTCTACTCCTTCAACTATTCCTTCTCCATCTTCTGTTTTAACTATTGCTCCAACTTTAGGAAGTTTTGCTAGCTTCTCTTGGTATACCTCTTCTTCATATTTCAAGCAACACATAAGCCTTCCACAAGCACCACTTATTTTAGATGGTGTAAGTGATAAGTTTTGCTCTTTTGCCATTTTGATTGAGACTGTCTCGAAATTAGATAAGTGAGAACAACAACATAGTTGTCTTCCGCAAATTCCATTTCCACCTATTCTTTTGATTTCATCTCTAATTCCTATCTGTCTTAATTCAATTCTAGTTTTAAAAATGGCTGCTAAGTCCTTGACTAATTCTCTAAAATCTATTCTTCCATCAGCTGTGAAGTAAAATAAAATTTTGCTATTATCAAATTTATATTCTACATCTACTAAATTCATATCTAATTTATGCTTTTTTATATTTTTTAAAGCAATGTCAAAAGCCTCTTTTTCTTTTTGCTTATTTTCTTGATAATGCTTTGTGTCTCTTTCAGTTGCCTTCCTTTTTATTGGTTTTAGAGGAACTACAATCTTATCTTCCGATATTTCTTTATTAGGTATAACTACTTCTGCATATTCTTCTCCAAGTGATGTTTCAACTATTACAAATTCTCCCGTATTTAGTTTTTCTTCACCTGGGTCAAAATAATAAATTTTACCTGGTTTTTTTATTCTAATTCCAACTATTGTTTTCAAACCTTTTCTTCCTCCCATATATTTAAAATCAAGTTATCAATACACATATCAAAATTAGTATTTGAATTTAATTTTAACTTTGTATCTTCCACATAATCTATATACTTTAAATATTTTGCATTTTCTCTTGACTTTTTTATAAAAATTAGATTTATAAATTCTAAGTTTTGAAAAATATTATCTTTGTCTTGATAAAGTACATCTAATTTATTAATCAAATCTATGCTTGAATATTTATCTACATTTCCAAAAATTTTTTCTAACTCTTGAAATCTTTTTTTTGCGTCATCATCAAGTTCCATTGGACTTTCTTCTGTAAATACTATCTTTGTACATCTTGACTTTATTGTAACTAAAACATTGTTTTCATTATTTAATACCAAAATAATTGTTACAAACTCTGGTGGTTCTTCTAAAGTTTTTAATAAGCAGTTTTGTGCTTCAACTGTCATCTTTTCTGCATTGTTTATAATATATACTTTTCTGCTTGAAATTATAGGTTTTTCAATGATCTTTGTTTGCATTAGTCTTATATCATCTATTTTTATGCTATCTTGATAGTTTTGATTTATTTCATAAAAGTCTGGATGATTATCATCCTCAAACATACAACATGATTTACAGTTATCAACGCTGTTTTTTCCTTCCTCAAGGCATAGGATCATTTTGGCAAAACTTTTAGCATATTCATAATTTAGTGTTTGTCCGTTTCCAGAAAATATATATCCATTTACTATTTTTTTTGATTTTACTATATTTTTTAGTAGTTCATTTATTTGCTCATTTTTCAAGTTATATCATTGCTCCTTACAGCATTAAACTTTACCAAATTTATTAAATGGCCAAAATCTAAATAATACTTTGCTTTCGACTTTTTCTAGTGGTATACATCCAAATTCTCTGCAGTCCATACTCTCTATTCTGTTATCTCCCATTGCAAATATATATCCTTCTGGAACTGTCAAATCATAAAATAGCCCTCTTCTTTCAGTAACAATTCCATCTCTTAAATAGTTTTCTTCTAGTTCTTGATCATTTACATATACCTTTCCATTGTCTATTAGTATATGATCACCTGCTACTCCTATAACTCTTTTTATATAGCTTGTTTTATTCCATTCAAGCACATAATATATAAATTTTGAAAATATATTTTTTGGTTCGCTTGAATAGATTGCCACTGGATTATTTTCATCATAATCTTGTAATGTTACTTGTTTTTCTGTTGGAGCTTCAAATGTTATTATATCTCCTCTTTTTATTTCTTTTTTTGTTGTAATGCTCCATCTATCTAGTATTAGCCTATCTCCCTCTTCTAATGTTGAATACATAGATTTTTGATTTACGACTGTTGGAGTAAATATATAATGTCTTACAATAAGTGCAAGTACAACTGCAATTACAATGCACATTATCCATTCTATTACTTCTTTTATATTTTCTTTTTTCTCCATATCCATTTTCTGTTCATCTTCCTCTCAATCTATGTATAAGTTAGCCATAATATTTATTATATATGAGAATCCTAATAAAATCAAGGTTTTATCTATTATTTAGTAGGGATTTTTATTACTACTTCTGTTCCTTCTCCTTTTTTGCTCTTGATATCTATACTACCATTATTTCTATCAAGTATTTCTTTTGCAATAGAAAGTCCGAAGTCCTGTTCCTCCCATTTCCCTTGTTCTTGCTTTATCTACTCTGTAAAATCTTTCAAAAATTCTACTCAAATCTTCTTCTGGTATTCCAATACCATTATCTATTATTTTTATATACGCATCATTATATACAAATCCTACATATATTTTTATATTTCCGCCTTCTCCGCGTATATTTAATACTGTTTGTAAGTATATTTAAAATAACTCTTTCGATTTCATCTTTGTCTGCATATACTTCTGGTACATTTGCCGTTACAAAGCATTCTACTGTATGATGCTTTTTATCTATTTCAAGTTGCACTTTGTCTTGGCATTGCTTTACAAGTACTCCTAAATCAAACTTCGTTTTTTCTTGTTTTACATCATTGTTATCATATCTTGAAAGTGCTAAAAGATCTGTAACAAGTTTTGCCATTCTTCGTGCCTCTGTTGCAATTACTGATAAAAATTTATTTTGAGTATCTTTATCATAATCATCTTCAAGTAATGTATCTGCATATCCCATAATTGATGTAATTGGAGTCTTTAATTCATGTGATACATCTGCTACAAACTCTTTTCTCATATTATCAAGTTTAACGTGTTCAGTAATGTCTTGTATTACGACAATTACTCCTGCTGGAGTTTCATCATCATTTTTAAGAGGTGCAAAATATAGATGCACACTACTATCGCCTATTGTTACTTTTTCATCTGTAGACGTCCAATTCTCAAGATAAATTATTTTTTCTAGATTTACCTGTACATTTAATTTAGTAAATATTTTTTCAAAGTTCTCGTCTTCTGGAAGTAATCTTAAAATCCTTGTGGCTGCAGGATTTATAAGTATTATCTTTCCATCCATATTAAATGCTATAATTCCATCCGTCATGTGTAAAAGTATTGTTTCTATCTGGTTTTTTTGCCTTGATACTTCATTTAAATTTTCTTTTAATTCTTTAGTCATCATATAAAAAGCATTAACTAATTCATCAACTTCAGTCTTATTTTTTGTCTCTTCAAGTTCTTTTATTTCTATATCTTCTCCTGATGCTATCTTTTTTGCATTACTGATTAGTCTACTTATAGGAGCTATTATTTTCTGAGTTACAAATACTCCAACTAATATTGATATAAGCGTATAAATTATTATCGTATATACTGTTATTATTTTAGTCTGCTCTTGATATTTTTGTATTGGTAACACATATTGTCCGCTATTTTCTATAATTTCACTTGGCATTCGTTCAAGATTTTCATAAGTAACATATCCCATTGCTCCAATAACTAATATTCCAAGTAGTAGAAATATTAAAACTATTTTTATTTGAATACTTTTTAACATTTTATAGGTCTCCTTCTAACAAACGAGGGTGCCTATCCTAGCACCCTCTCTTATATGCTTTTATTCTTTATGTTTCTTCTGGTCTTGCTATATAGTATCCTACACCTCTTTTAGTTACAAGTATTTTTGGATTTGTCGTATCTTCCTCTATTTTTTCTCTTATTCTTCTGACTGTAACATCTACTGTACGTATATCTCCAAAATATTCATATCCCCAAACTTTTTCAAGTAAAAGTTCTCTTGATACTATTTGTCCTGGTTGTGTTGCAAGATATTTTAATACTTCAAATTCTCTTACTGTTAAATCTACTTTTTCTCCTCTGACTTTTACTTCAAATTTATCTGTGTCTAATAATAAATCTCCAACTTCAATTTTATGATCTTCTCTTGAGTCTTTCGCATCTTGTACCTGCATAACACCTTCTGACTTCCTAAGGTTTGCTTTTACTCTTGCCATTAGCTCTCTAACACTGAATGGCTTTGTTATATAGTCATCTGCTCCCAATTCAAGTCCTACTATTTTATCTAATTCTTCGTCTTTAGCGGATAAAATAAGTATTGGTACATTTAGTGCATTTTTTACTTTTTTGCAAACTGTCAATCCATCCATCTTAGGAAGCATTATATCAAGTAATATTAAATCTGGTTTTTGCGATAATGCCATTTCTACTGCTGATACTCCATCAGTTGCCTCGATTGTATTGTACCCTTCCTTTTTCAAATTATAAACTAATATGTCAATTATTGATTGCTCGTCATCTACTATTAATATCGTTTTTTTATCATCATCATACATATTAAACTCCGCCTTTCATTAAGACTTATATTCAATATAATTTATATCATATTATTAAAATTAAAACAAGTATATTATTAATTATTTTTATTTTTTTTAAATTTTATATTAACAATAATATGAATAAATATAAATAAATCAAGTTATACTATATGATTATAGGTACATAATTTATTTTGAAAGGAATGAGTTTTGCCTTGACTAATATAAATTGTTCTGCCAACTGTATTTATCAAAAGGATCGGTAAATGCACGTTTGAAGATATTTTTGTTAAATCACTTACTATTGGCTCAGATTGCGCATATTTTTCTCCTAAAATTCAAAAATAACTTTAGTTTGAAAAAAACAAACCGAACTTTTAAATGTTCGATTTGTTTTTTACTATACAATTATTACTTTGTCATCACTTTTAATCAGTGATTTCTTCTCGTTTATTTTTATTTCACCATTTAGTATTCCATCAGTTATTGTATCTTCAACAATTGTCTGAATCGCACGTCTTAAAGGTCTTGCTCCGTAGTTTTTATCAGTTCCTTCGGAAATAATATACTTTTTAACGGATTCATCAATTTGTATTGTGTATCCCTGATTCTTTAATCGTTTTAGTAGATTATCAAGCATTAGATCAACTATCTTTTGAATATCCTCTTCTTGAAGTTTATGGAATACTATTATTTCATCTATACGGTTTATAAATTCCGGTCTGAAATTTTTCTTGACTTCTTGAATAACGTCTTTTTTAATATTCTCATAGTCTATTTTGTTTTTGTCTTCTTGATCTGATAAATTTGAAAATCCTAATTTCTTACTTTCTGTTATCAATTTTGCTCCGATATTAGAGGTCATTATTATTACTGTATTTTTAAAATTTACAATTCGACCTGTACTGTCTGTAAGCCTGCCATCTTCCAATATTTGAAGCAATATGTTCATTACATCTGGATGGGCTTTTTCAATTTCATCAAATAAAATTATTGAATATGGTTTTTGTTTTACTTTTTTAGTCAAATATCCTCCCTCGTCATAACCAACGTATCCTGGAGGTGATCCAATTAACTTAGAAGTTGAATGGGATTCCATATATTCTGACATATCAACTCTTATTATGCTGTCTTCTGTGCCAAATAGTACTTCTGCAAGTGCCTTTGATGTCTCCGTCTTTCCAACTCCAGTTGGTCCTAAAAATAAAAACGAACCTATTGGACGATTTGGATCTTTTATTCCGAACTCTTCCTCTTCTTATAGCCTTTGCAACCGCTTCGATAGCTTCTGCTTGTCCAACAACTCTCTTATGAAGTTCTTCTTCTAAATTTCTTAATTTTTCATTTTCATCTTGACTAATCTTTGTAACCGGTATATTTGTCCATTTTGCAATTACTTCTGCAACATTATCCTCTGTTATCTTAGTGCGCTCTCTTACGTTCTCATCTCTCCATTTTTCGCGTGATTTTTCTAATCTTCTTTCACTTTTCTGTTCCTGATCTCTTAGTTCTGCTGCTCTTTCAAAGTCTTGTCTTGATATTGCTTCTTCTTTTTGAATCTTTATTTTTTCAAGATTTTTCTCTAATTCTTTTAATTTATCTGGAATTGTATATTTTATCATTCTTGCATTTGAAGAGGCTTCATCTATTACATCTATCGCTTTGTCTGGCAAATACCTATCTGATATATATCTAACAGATAGATTTACAGCAGCTTTTATTGCCTCATCAGTTATCTCTACATTATGGTGTATCTCATATTTATCTCTTATTCCTTCAAGAATCAAAATTGTGCTCTCTATATCTGGCTCTTCTATCATTACTGGACTAAATCTTCTCTCGAGTGCGGTGTCCTTTTCGATATATTTCCTATACTCATCACTCGTTGTAGCACCTATTAAACTTATTTCCCCTCTTGATAAAATCGGCTTTAAAATATTTGCAGCATCTATTGCTCCTTCTGCAGAACCTGCCCCAACAATCGTATGTATTTCGTCTATAAAAAGTATAACATTTCCTGCTTTTTTTACTTCGTTTAGGACTTTCTTGATTCTATCTTCAAAATCTCCTCTGTATTTTGATCCTGCTACCATACTTGATATATCAAGGTTAACCACCCTTTTGTTCTTTAACATGTGTGGCACTTCATTTGCCATTATCTTATAACTAAGTCCCTCGACTATTGCCGTTTTTCCAACTCCCGGCTCTCCTATCAAACAAGGATTATTTTTAGTCTTTCTTGTTAGAATTTGAATCACTCTATCTATTTCATTCTTCCTACCTACTATCGGTTCTAATTTTCCCTCTTTTGCAATTTTAGTCAAATCTGTCCCAAACTGATTTAATGTAGGGGTTTGTGAAAAATCACTGTCTGATTTCTCTTTTGTTATTTTATTCTTGATTTTATTTTCCTCTGATGCTGTTTCAGTTACCACTTTCAAAATATCTTGATATATTTCTTTTATATCTGCATTTAAATTTGATAGAACACGTAATGCGATACTATCTCCTTCCTTGAGCATTCCGTATAAGTAAATGTTCTGTTCCTATACACTCCGAATTCATTTTTTTAGCTTCTTGATATGCGTTTTCAAGTGTTGTTTTTGTTCTTGGAGTAAAGCCTAGAACTTTTTTTGATTTTAATTTTCCTACTCCTATTAATTCTTCTATTTGCACCAATATATTTTCATAGTTTATTCCTTGTCCTTCTAGTACTTTACTCGCAACTCCCGTATTCTCTTTGCTAAGTCCATATAATACATGCTCTGTTCCTATATAATCATGGCCCAACTTTAAAGTTATCTCGTTTGCAAATTCCATTGCTTTTTCTGCACTTGGTGTAAATTTATATGTCATTATACATTCGCTCCTTTACCAATCTTCTTTGGTAATTATATCAAATTATTTTGTGAATTCAATACATACGACAAAACTTCTTATTTTTTTGTCATTTCTTCTAATTTTCGTGCCTCTTCTTTTTGTTTTTCTAATGTTATCCATGCAAAATAGGAAGATATAAATTCTCCATACTTAGTTTCATCTTCATCCATGTTTTACCTCCTAAACTTCAAGTAGAATATTAAAAACTACAATTCATGTATTATGCCTCAAGAATTATCAAAACTGAAAATTTTGCATCTTGAATGAAAAGCATAATCAATGATTGCAATAAAAAATAAACTTCCTAAGATTATTTTGTGAAATCTTAGAAAGTTTATACTATATTAATTTAGTTTCATTGACAGAAGTTTACTTATTCCATTTTCTTCCATTGTTATGCCATACACTGAATTTCCTGATTCCATTGTTCCTTTTCTGTGAGTAATTACTAAAAATTGGGTATTTTTGGTAAATTTTTTCAAATAATCAGCAAACCTGTAAACATTTACATCATCAAGAGCTGCTTCGATTTCGTCAAGCACACAGAATGGAGCTGGATTAATCTTGAGCATTGCAAAAAGTAAAGCTATTGCTGTAAAAGCTTTTTCTCCTCCTGAAAGCAAACTTAGGCTTTGGAGCTTCTTTCCTGGTGGTTGCACAACAATTTCTATTCCACATTCAAGTACATTCTTTTCGTCTTCTAATACTAGATTTGCTTTACCTCCACCAAATAATTCTTGAAATACCTCTGAGAAATTTTTATTTATAATCTCAAATTTTTGTGTAAATTCCGTTTTCATTATTTGTGTCATTTCTTGAATTACATCTTTAAGTTTTGCCATTGTATTTTCTATATCAAGTCTTTGTTCACACATAAAATCATATCTCTTTGAAAGCTCCTGATATTCTTTTATTGAATCAATATTTACACTGCCTAAATCTTTTATTTTATTTCTCAAAGAATTTACATTTTTAACCGTTTGAGACACGTTATCAGGCTTTTTATACTCAGATACATTGTTTGGAGTTAACTCATATTCTTCCCATAGTTTATTAGTAACATCATCTATATCTTCCTTGATCTTGTCCTGTTTTACTCCAAGTTTCAAAATTTCTTCTTTTAGTCCATCAAGCATACTCATTTGGTCTAAAATATCTTTCTCTGCTGCATTTAACTTTTCATTAGTTTCTTCTCTTTGAGCCTTGAACTTAGTTATATTTTCATCACTTGAATTCATTTTTATATCCAATTCATTTTTTGCTTTCTCAAGTTCAACAATTTTTTGCTTCATTTCTTGGTTTTCAGTTTTAATATTCTGCATATTCTCTTGTTTTTTGGAAATGCTTGATAGGTTATTTTGTATGTCTGTATCAATTCTTTCTACCATTTCATCTATTGATAGTTCACTTTCATTAAATGAAGATACAGATATTTTCAAGTTTGTTACATCAAAGTTCAAATCATCTATGTATTTTTGATTATCTGAATTCGTCTTTGCAAACTCTTCTATTTCTAGTTTTAGTTTAACCATATCGTCATTATTTTTATTTAATATCTCATTTATTTCTGCTATCTTGACTATGTTTTGCTCTTTTTGGTTTTCTATATCTTGAAGTTCTTCTTTTGATTTTCCAATCTTTTCCTGCAATTTGGTGATATTTTCCTCTACCATCATCAATTTTTGTTTATCTGTTGCATAGGTTATTTGAATTTCTTGTATTTCAGATGCTAGACTGTCTAGTTCTTCTTGATACTTTCCTGAGTTTTCTATGAAATTTTTCTTTTCATCCAACTGTTTTTGTATTTTTGCTTCTATGTTTTTTAATTCTTTTTCTAACTCCTTTATTTCACCTTTTCTTCCTAAGATATTTACAGTTTTCTTAGAATAAGAGCCACCTGAAATACTACCAGAAGGATTTATTATATCTCCTTTTAGAGTAACAATTTTAAAGCTGTACTTATTTTGTTTTGCAAGATCAATTGCTTCTTTTATATCTTCTACAATTACTGTTCTTCCAAGTAAATCAAGCATAATTTGTTCATACTTTTTATCATATTTTATTACATCTGATGCAATTTTTACGTCAAGATTTTTACTGTCAAATTTTTCTAGTTTTTTACCCTTGACAGAAGTCATTGGTAAAAATGATGCTCTTCCTAAATTATTCTCTCTTAAATACTCTACGAGTTTTTTTGCATCTCCTTCTGTTTTTGTAACAATGTTTTGAAGAGATGCCCCAAGAGCCATTTCTATCGCTATCTGGTATTTGTCTGGAACTGATATTAAATTACCTATAACACCTTCTGAACATTTACCAATTTCTGGATTTTTTTCGATAGCAAGCAAAAGGGATTTTACACTTTTAGAATATCCTTCCTTTTCTTTTTCTGTTTCTATTAAAAATTTTAACTTGGACTCTTTAATTCTATACTCTGATTGTAAGTTGTTTATTATTTCGTCGTACTTCTTGATATTTTTCTCTTCTTCTTCTTTTTTATTTGTTAAATCTTGAACTTGTTGTTGGAATTTATTTCTTTTTGCTTCTATCTCATAAAATGTTTTAGCTATATCTTGTTTTGTAATGTTTGTACTATCAAGTTCTGAAATTCCAACTTGTATATCATATTTTAAAGTCTTGACTCTTTTATCAATATTCTCATTTGTTACTTCAAGAGTGCTTATTTCATTCATTTTTTCATATTTTTCATCTGTATAGTTTTCAATTTTTGCCTTTTTAGCTTCTATTTCTTTTTCCTTGACTGATAACTTTTCTGTGAGCTTTTCAAGTTCTTCTTCTTTTTCTTTTAGTTCTTTTTCAAATTTTTCTTTATTCTCAAAAAGTTTTCCCTTTTTCTCTTGTTTTTGAATTTTCTCTTCTTGAAGTGCTTTATTTCTCTCGTTTATTTCTTCTATTTCTTTTTCATATCTTGAATAATTTTCATTGTTATTTGTTATTCTTTCATTGCATACATTTATCTCTGAGTTTAACTTTTCTTTTTCTTGTATGCTTTGTGAACCTAGGTTTTGTGTATCCTCTATTTCCTTTGTTATATTGTCTATCTCTATCTTCAAATTTTGTTTTAGCTCATTTAGTTTTTCCAATTTGATATTTTCCTCAGTATTTTGTGAAGTCAAAATTTCTTGATCTTGAAGAATTTTGTCTAGTTTTTCTTTGTATAATGAAATATTGTATGCAAAAAGCCCTACTTCTATTTCCTTTAACTCTTGATGAAGGTTTAGAAAAAGTTTTGCTTTCTCTGATTGTGCTTTTAGTGGTTCTATGTTTTGTTCTATTTCTGATAAAATATCATTTATTCTTAGTAAGTTCAATTTTGTTCTTTCAAGCTTCTTTTCAGATTCTATTTTTCTAGTTTTATATTTTACAATCCCTGCTGCCTCTTCAAATATGTTTCTTCTGTCTTCTGATTTATTGCTTAGTATTTCATCTATCCTACCTTGGCCAATTATAGAATATCCGATCTTTTCCTATTCCTGTGTCCATAAACAATTCTATAACATCTTTTAGTCTGCATTGAACTTTATTTATAAAATATTGAGATTCGCCACTTCTATATAATTTTCTTGTAACTGTTACCTCTGTATATTCAACTGGAAGTTTTCCATCCATATTGTCAAATATTAAAGAGACTTCTGCAAATCCCAATGATTTTCTATTTTGTGTTCCAGCAAAAATTACATCTTCTGATTTTGAACCTCTTAGAGATTTCATACTCTGCTCTCCAAGTACCCATCTAATACTATCTGATATATTACTCTTTCCTGAACCATTTGGTCCTATTACTGTTGTAATTCCTGGTAAAAATTCTAATACGGTTTTATCTGCAAATGATTTAAATCCTTGCATTTCAAGTCTCTTTAGATACATTTTTTCCTCCTAAATAACATGCTACTTAGGGTATTATATCATAATAAAAAATTTGTAACAAGATGTAATTTTATTATTAATTTGAAGTAATAAAAATCAGCCAGAGAAAATCTCTGACTGATAATATATATAGAAAGGAAAGCGAAGTTAATGTGGTTTCTATTTTTCCTTGAAATTTATTTAATAGATAAGTTCTATTTTACTAATCTATACACATTGTTTGTAGCATCCCACGCAGCCGATACATCTGTGTTCAAGCACACTACAGGACGTAAGCCGAACGTATCTCTGACTGTTAAGCCACCGTGAACTTCCATGTCACAAGTAGCCACAAAGTTGCCACCATCACTTGATGGGGATGGAATCCAATAACCGCGAGAATTGTTGGAGGTAGTATTTAGGGAATCAGGGAACCATAGATTAATTTCACTTGGTTTGATGTTTAATAGTTTCGCCCAAAAGTCCGTTTGGTTATAGGTGGTATCGTACCCATCCCTTAAAAAGTAATAACCGCAACTATATCTAACATAATTACTTTCTAATCTTTCGGAGCGTCCTTGCACATATACCTTACAGTTCGAATTTGCAGGATAAGTATTCCAACTGTTGCACCACATTTCTATAGTAGGTCCACATATTGCTTGGTAGCCTA
>CANQMI010000009.1 GCA_947624905.1 uncultured Clostridia bacterium | reverse complement strand
ATACTTCTAATGAATGGTGTGAACCTGTTACAGATGAACAATATGATAAATTATAATTTGAATATAGTGAAAGGAAAGATTTTATGGAAAAAGCAAAAGTTTATTATGCAAAGGAGATAACTCCTGAAAATTTGATTAAAGTATATGAGGCTCTTGGAGTAGAGCTAAAAGGAAAAATTGGAGTAAAGGTTTCAACTGGAGAAGATGGATCAAGAGGATACTTGAAAGCAGATTTAATTGGACCACTAGTAAAAAAATTAAATGGAACAATTATCGAATGTAATACAGCGTATTCAGGTGCAAGAAACACTGCAGAAGATCATATAGAAGTAGCCGAAAAACATGGATTTACATCTATAGCTGATGTAGATATTATGGATGCAGAAGGAGAAATGAAGATACCGGTAAACAATGGCAAACATTTAAAATATGATTTAGTCGGAACACATTTAGACAGATATGATGCAATGGTAAATTTAGCACATGGTAAAGGTCATGCTATGGGTGGATTTGGTGCAAACTTGAAGAATCAATCAATAGGTGTTGCATCAAGAAATGGAAAATCATATATTCATACAGCAGGTATAACAGAAGATCCAGATGAATTATGGGGAAGAATACCAAAACAAGAGGCTTTTATTGAGTCAATGGCAGAAGCGGCAAAAGCAGTTTCAGATTATTTTGAGGCAAATAATAAAAAAATAGTTTATATAACGGTAATGAATTTCTTATCAGTAGATTGTGATTGTGATGCACATCAATCGGATCCCGTAATGGGAGATTTGGGAATAGTAGCATCATTAGATCCAGTAGCAAATGACCAAGCATTTATAGATATGATATGGGCTTCAAAAGATCAAGGTGCGCATCTATTACGAGAAAGAATAGATAGTAGACTTGGAAGACATATATTACCTTATGCAGAAAAAATTGGACTTGGAACGACAAAATATGAATTAATAACTGTTGATTAAAAATTAAATTTATAGTGGAGGGTATTAGCATGATAGAAAAAGTAGAAAGTGTAAAAAAGCAAAATCGTTTATTAGAGGCTTTGACAAGTAGAAAAGGAAAATACATTGTAGGAACAGTTTTATTAAGTGGAATAGGTATAGCTTTACCTAGAATATTCCATGTTTTAGTAGGTCCAGTAGCAGGGCAAACATTATTACCAATGCACATTGCAGTATTAATTGCAGCATTGATTTTTGGTGGAATAAGTGCAAGTATAGTTGCAGGAAGTTCTGTTATATTTAGTTATCTATTGACTGGAATGCCAATACTTACACGACTTCCATATATGCTAATAGAACTTGTAATTTATGCAGTTTTATTGAGTGTTTTAAACAAAAAATTTAATTCTTATGTGTCATTAATTGCAACAATTATTTTAGGAAGAATCTTATATGCGGGAGTATTATTTATTGCAATTAATGGATTAGGATTACCTACTTATGGAATTTCAGTAATAGACAGTATTATTACAGGATTACCAGGTATTGCAATCCAGTTAATTTGTGTACCATTTATAGCTAAAACAATCAAGAAAGGAATTCATTTAGATGAATAAATTAGAAGAAGTAAAAGAAATCCTACATCAAAAAAATGCTTCATTAGTTGTAGCTTACAAAAATGGCGAAATAAAAGAATATTATCAAGATCGAATCCACGATATAAAAGCTATTATAAAAGAAAATCAAGATGCACTAAAAGGAGCAGTTGTAGCAGATAAAGTAATTGGAAAAGTCGCAGGAAGTATTTTAACAGTAGCAGGAGTAGAAGAAATTTATGCAGATGTTATAAGTGAGTATGCAATTCCTGTTTTAGAAGAAAATCATATTAAATATGAATACCAAGAAAAGGCTAAATATATTATAAATCAAACTAAAACGGGTATGTGTCCTATGGAAAATAAATATAAGGACGAGAAAGATATTTATAAAATTTATAGAGAAATTATAAATGCAGAATAGACACAAAATAGATATAGTATATGCTATAAATTACGATACGGAGGAATTTTAAATGAATAAACAAATGGAAAATATTATGAAATATTCAGATGATCATAATGCAAAAATTATATTAAAAAATGAAAAAATTTTTAATGTTATGTACACTATTACCTTTATAATAATGTCGGCACTATACATCTTTTTTGCTATAAAAAGCACCTTGAAAATAACAATTTTATATATCATAATGGCTATTATTATGATTTTGTATAAAAAATTTAGATTTAATAAATTATTAAAAAAATATATGCTTGAAAAAATTTGTATAGAGGGTGTATTAAATGTTAGTATATACTATGCAAAAAAAATAATTAATACAAATAAGTCATATAATCAATCAATGAATAATATAGCTTTTGCTTTTATCGAATTAGGAGAGTTTGAAAAAGCAGAAAATGTTTTACAACATTTAGAAGACAGAAATTTGAGCAATATTGAAAAATGTTCTGTCATGAAAAACAAAATGAGAATGCTCTTTTTAAAAAATGACATTGAAGGATTTAAAAATGAAAAGAAAGAACTAATTAAAAATATAGAATCAATGCCAGATAAATATAAAAAACAAATCATGCTAAGTATTGATTTGCAAGAAGCTACACTTGATGCTGATTATGATACTATAGATAAATTGGCTACTACATGCGAAAAAAATGCAAATCTATATAATAGGATAAATTTAGCATATTATAGAGGATATGTACTAGAGAAAAAATCAGATCAAGAATATGAAAATTACTATAAATTTATTGCTGAAAATGGTAAAAATTTATTTATAGCCAATATGGTTAGAGATAAATTAAACATTGACAATAAATTTCAAGACCAAAAATTAAAAAGCCATTTAGGATTTAAAATTATACTATTTATAATTACAAGCATACTTATAGCACTTATTTTTTCTATTTATGACTGTAATTATGAAGAAAGTAATATAAAATGGGATACTGGAAAAGTACAATTATCAAATTACGAAATAGTATTACCATGTGCCATTGAAGAATTTGAAGAAATAACAGGAATAGATATTGATGAAGACGAAATTAATGATGGATTTTATAAGTTGATACCTGGTGAAAAGTGCAATGGTATTAGTTTATGTATAGAAAATAATAAAATAGAAGGAATAGAAATTGATATATCAAATTATTATAATGATTATTTAGATCAAGAATTAGGTAAAATGCTACTATTTCCATGCGGTGTAAATACATATGTTACACTTGAACAATCAAGAAAAGCATATAATACAGGGGCTTTAGAATTCTTTAGAAGAGAATCAAATGAACAAATAGATGTTGATAAATACGCATCTTATATAAAGTATAGCGGAAATAATTATGATGTTTCAATAAAAGCAATGAACCAATCAATACAAAGTATATTTTATTATTATAAACACTAACCAATATAAATTGAAGAGTGAAAATACAAGGAAGAAAATAAAATAATACACAAAATACAAGCTCCTTTCATACAATAGTAACAAGTATGAAAGGAGTTTTTGTATAATGAATTATGAAATTATGATGAATGCAAATGTTAAAATACGGAGAAATGGCACCAGAAATAGATGCTAACTCCACAATGGGAAATATAAACTTGAATAGTTATCAAGGAAAATGGGTAGTACTTTTTTCCCATCCAGGAGATTTTACCCCCGTGTGTACAACAGAAATAATAGCATTTGCTAAAGCTAATACATATTTTGAAAAATTAAATACTTGCTTGATAGGATTAAGCGTAGATAGTAACGCCTCACATCTTGATTGGTTATATGACATATATTTAAAAACAGGAATAAAAGTACCATTTCCAATAATAGCGGATTTAAACGGAGCAGTTGCAAGGCGTTATGGAATGATATCTAATGAAATGAGCACAACTCAAACAGTTAGAAATGTGTTCATAATAGATGATAAAGGAATCATAAGAGCAATATTTGTATACCCAATGAATGTCGGAAGATGTATACCGGAAATACTTCGAACAGTAGAGGCATTACAGACAGCAGATAAGTGCAAGGCATCAACTCCTGCAAATTGGGTGCAAGGAAACCCATTGATTCAAAGCTCACCACAAACTTATGATGAACTATTAAAAAGAGTTCAAGAGATAGAAGAATATAGGAATGGAATGAGTTGGTATTTAAGCTTTAAAAATAACTGCATAACAGATGATAAAGAATGTGCAAAAAAAGATAAGACATAAAAAATGTAAAAAAATGTCAACTAATTGGACTTCTCTTAATATAATATATTAAGCTAGCTTGAATGTGAAGAGGAGTTGAAAAACAATGATAGAAGAAATGAAGATAAAATACGATTGCGAAGAAATGGAAGAATGTCATACACCAAAATGTAAAAAATGTAATTGCATTGAAATAGTTATTGCAATACTTGCAGCTTTATTTGTAGGAATAATAGGAGTAATAATTGGAGCAGCATTAAGTGCTACAATACTTGCAGCACTAGCAGCAGTTATTGTACTTGCAATAGTATTATTTGTACTATTAGTGCTTAGCATAATTGTTGCAATATGCTGTAAAAACAAAAATAAAAAGAAATGTAGATAACTCTAAGATATAATGAAGGCAGAGAATTAAATCTCTGCCTCTTTTGAAATTAAAAAATTTATGAAATTTGTTTTAAAAAATACCAATATATGCTATAATAAATAAAAAAATAGAAAGGATAAGATTATGATTCAAGATACAAAAATTTCAGAAGATATAATATATATAGGAGCAGATGATAAAACAATAGATTTATTTGAAAGTCAATATGTTGTTCCAAATGGAATTTCATATAATTCATATTTGATAAAAGATGAAAAAACAGTTATCATGGATACAATCGACAAAAGAAAGACAAAAGAATGGATAGAAAATTTGGAAAAAGCATTAGAAGGTAAAAAGCCAGATTACTTAGTAATATCACATTTAGAACCAGATCATGCGTATAATATAGAGCTTATAGCTAAAAAATATCCAGATATGAAATTAATCGGAAATGAAAAAACATTTGCATTCATACCACAATTTTTTGATATTCCAAATTTAGATGAACGAAAAATTGTAGTAAAAGAAGGAGAAGAATTAAATATAGGAAAACATACTTTACAATTTTTCATGGCTCCTATGGTACATTGGCCAGAGGTAATGGTAACCTATGAAAAATATGAAAAAATACTATTCTCAGCTGATGGATTTGGAAAATTTGGAGCACTTGACACTGATGAAGATTGGGATTGCGAAGCTAGAAGATATTATTTCAACATTGTTGGAAAGTATGGAATTCAAGTCCAAAACTTATTAAAAAAAGCGAGTACTTTAGATATAAAAATGATATGCCCATTACATGGACCTATACTAAAAGAAAATCTAGAACACTATATAGAAAAATATGATATATGGAGCAGTTATAAGCCAGAAGATGATGGAGTATTTATAGCATATGCTTCTATCCATGGAAATACAAAGGAAGCGGCAGAACAATTCGCAAAGATGCTTCAAGAAAAGGGAGCCAAAAAGGTAGTTATATCAGATTTATCAAGATGTGATATGGCAGAAGCAATAGAAGATGCTTTCCGATATGACAAAGTTGTACTTGCTTCATCAAGTTATAACTTCGAAGTATTCCCACCTATGGAACAATTTTTACGCCACTTGAAAAGCAAAAATTACCAAAATCGTAAAGTAGGAATTATAGAAAATGGAACATGGGCACCAAGTGCGGGAAAATGTATAAAAGAATTAATTGAAACAATGAAAAATATAGAAATATGTGAACCAATGGTAACAATTAGGTCAAGATTAAATGAAAGTACAAGAAAAGATCTTGAAGTTTTAGCAAATAATATTCTTGAAAAGTAATTGCAAAAAGATTATAAAAATTAGGCAGGGGTACAAACCCTGCCTTTATGTATATAAAAGCAAAATTTATACTCCTAGCCTAAACTATTCAAGTATTAGCTAATAAAAAACTTATTTACCTATCATTTGGTTTTCAGCTTTTTGTATTAATTTTCTAACCATATTACCACCGATTTTTCCAGCATCTCTTGAAGAGATATCACCGTTGTAACCGTTTTTTAAATTAACACCAACTTCTCTGGCTGTCAAAAAATTATTTGAAAGTAATCGCCCTAAAAGTACATATTTTATAAGCTTTTTATGAAATATATTTGAAAAAATATAAATATGTGTTATAATATACAATATAGAAAGGTCGTGATAATATGCAAAAGGAAATTACAGTAAAAGAGGTTGAAAGTACATTAAATGAATATGAGAATATAGAAGAACCAATAATTGTTAAAAGAAAAAATAAAAGTGATGTAGTTATTTTAAGTTTGAAGGAATATAAAGAAAAATTGCTAGAAATGGATATAATAAAGCACTTACAAAAGTCTGAAGAAGACATAGAAAAAGGAAGAACTATCCCAGCTGAAGAAGTATTTAAAGAATTGAGGGATGAATTTGGATATTAATCATCAATACAAAGTAGAATTTACTGAAGAATGTAGAAATGAAATTAAAAAAATATATAGTTATATAAAAGATAATTTATGCAATGAAATTGCTGCACAAAAATTAATGAATAAACTTGAAGAATATGTAAGTGATTTATCATATTCACCAAGAATATATGCTGAGATAGATAAATATAAAGGAACAAAAAAAGTTTATAGAAGAATGGTAATAAATAAGTATGTAGTACTTTATAATATTGATGAAGAAAATAAAAAAGTAAATATTGCACATATGTTTTATGGAGGGAGTGACTACATAAATAAAATTTAAGTATTTTATAAATAATAGCGGATATAAAAATACCTCAAACGGATATGCAAAAAATATCCGTTTGAGGTATTTTTTGAAGAAACACAAAAGGATATTTTTGACATATCAAAACAATCTAAAAATATAGCAAAATTTCAATTTACTATGTGTCAAGTTTAAGGGGGTATGAAACGGAGCAAAATAAAAAAGTGGAAAATAGGGTGTGTATATGTGCAAATTATTACAATTATATTTTTTTAAAAATCATAGTTTTTTATTGTAAAAAAAATTATTATATGCTAAACTAAACTTGGATATTATATTTATTCAAATAATGTAACAAAAGGTGAGAAAATGATTTTATATAGAATAATTAGTGAAAAAGAATATCAAAGATATCAAGATTGGGAAAATAACAAAGGATACAAACCAAGTAGAAACTGGGATATGGCAAATAAAATATATGAAAATGGGACAGATATTAATACCGACTACATATATTTTTTCCCATACTATGAAGCTTGTTTAAATTGGGAATATGAGGACAGTCTAAATTATGAGTATGAAGATGACTCAGGTAATCATAAAGACTATGTAATAAAAGTAGATATTCCTGATGAATTGGTGGAACATGGTATTGGCTCATATAAAAACCCTGATGAAGCTATGTTAGATGTAAAATTTGTATTATTAGATGAATGTAGAATTAAAAGAGAAGACTTTGATCCAGAAAGACATATAATTGAAACTGTTCTTACTAAAGACTTAAAATCAGGAAATGTTGGAAAAGATTGGAAAAAAAGTGAAGAATTTAATAAGAGAATAGCAGAATCGGCCGATAAGAGAACACCATTATTTAACGGACTTATGTTAGATTATAGTGGAATACCAGAACCTGAAGAATTTAAAGTTCCAGAGGAAGCAAAACATATTGTTGAAATTATAAAAAGAAAATTACAAGAACAATATGATGAAAAAGATGATGATGATGGTAGACGAAAAGTTTATCAAACAATCAATGATAAAAAAATAGAACCAAGAAAATATATGAGCTATATTAATGATGCTCCTGCTTGTATGATAAATAGGCATATAAAAGAATATGGACTATCAGAAATTTGTAGATTATTTAATGAAAAACAAGATTTGAAACAGATAGAAGTAATTAATCGTTTATTATCATTAGGAGATATAAGATTATATTATGAGAATGATGATTATGTAGACAGTAATATTGGAAATCCTGACGAAGAAATAAATAAAGGTAATATATTATATGTTGCACAAGAAATAGCAAAAATTGATTTTAGTAATAAAGCAGAATATAAAAATAAAATGCTCGCATTAATAGAAAGTGCAGGAATGGTATTTGGACATGAATTTTATGATGTATGGGAACCATATCAAATGCAAGATATTGTAAGATATCTTTATGGAAATGATTTATCTGCAATTGATACATCTTCTATTAAATTTGATAACGAAAAAGAATGGGAATTATATGATATAATGGATGATGAAACTAAGACTAAAGAGGAAAAAGAGGCTGAAATAAGAGCAAAAATTCAAGAAAATATGGCGAATGCTAGGCCTACAGATACTGATTTAAGAAATTCTGGATTTATAACAGAACAAGATAAAATAGATGCTTTTGAAGAAGAAGTTGAATTAACAGAAGATAAGGGAGAAGAAGGAGAACAAAAATGATAAATGCAAATGTATGCTCAGAAGTATACGAATTACTTGGAGCTATGGATAAAATGACTGTAATGAAGATACCAATGAAAATACTTGAAGATATAAAACAAAGACGAAATAAAGATTATATTTCTAAAATTGATAAAAATGATATTTTTAATAGAGATAATGTCTTACCAGAAACCATTAAATATATTGCTTGGTTAGATGTAAACTTTTGGGAAAATGAAGAGGAAAAACAACGATTAAAAAAATTGCATTTTGAACAACTTAAGCAGAAAGAAATAGCTAAAAGTGAAGAATATAGTTCGGATATTATTTTTAAGAAAAGAAATGATAATAATACAAAAGAGCAGGAAGTAAATATAAATAATTTGCCAGTTAAAGTTCAGGAAGAGAATATATTTAAAAGGGTAATTAAGTATATTATAAATTTATTTAAAAAATAGTGTGAAGTTAGAATCATAAAAATTAAAAATAAAAAAGAAATAAGCTTTTGTTATATGAAAACTTATTTCTTTTTCTATTTTTAATAAATTTTTTTTAAAAACAGGGGGGACAAATTAAATATTAGTGAGCAAATAAGTGAAGGGAATAAAATATCTTTTCACTTATTTTAAATTTTGTAGACTTTATTACTTATGACAAAGAAATCAAATGTGTTTAAAATAGTAAAAAATGAGAAAAATATATAATATACAATAAATTTCTAGAGATTATTAAATATAAATTTATTGAGGAGGTGCATATTGAAAACTTATAAAAACAAAAAAATATCTGAAAATGAAGAAATATATAAGGTAAAATATGTATTCAACAATAATTCAAATGTAGATGTAAATGATGTAATAAAAGAGTGTTTTATGATGCAGATAAATAAAAAAGAAATTTAAAATTCACCATATAAATATATTTATTTTTAAAATAAAATAATGTATAATATTTATAGGGTGATTACTTAGGAGGAGGAATACGGTTTGGAACAATTAATACCACTAAGTATGAATGCTATAAGAAAAGTCGCTCTTTATATAAGACTTTCAAGAGAGGATGGTGATAAAGAAGAAAGCTCAAGTGTAACTAATCAAAGGGATATTATAACAAGATATATAGAAGAACATGATAATTTTATAATTGTAAATGAATATGTTGATGATGGTTGGACAGGCACTAATTTTAATAGACCAGGTTTTATAAGAATGATAGAAGATATTGAAAAAGGACTAATAGATACTGTAATAACTAAAGACTTATCAAGGTTAGGGAGAGATTATATAGATACTGGCTATTATATTCAAAGATATTTTCCAGAAAAAAATGTTAGATATATCGCAATACTTGATGGAATTGATACATTGGAAGATGCAGGAATGAGTGATATTGCACCATTTAAAAGTATTATTAATGATATGTATGTAAAAGATATTTCTAAAAAGATTAGAAGTTCACTTACAGAAAGAAAAAAAGCAGGAAATTTTTTAGGAGTAACAGCGCCTTTTCGGATATAAAAAAGATCCAGAAAACAAGTATAAGCTGATAATTAATGAGGAAGAAGCGGTTGTGGTTAGAAGAATATTTGATTTATATTTACAAGGAAATGGACTGACAAAAATTGCTCAAATATTAACAGACGAAAAAATACCAGTTCCTGGAGAGAAGAGAAATATTGGCAAAACCAGACAAACAAAACTATATGGATGTTGGAAACAAACAACAATAAGTAGAATACTTAAAAATCAAGTTTATATAGGAAATTTAGTACAATTCAAGAGAAGAAAGGTAAATTATAAATCAAAAATAAGAATTGAAGTACCAGAAAATGAAAGATATATATGTGAGAATACTCATGAAGCAATAATTTCTAGAACTAAATTTAATCAAGTCCAAGACATTATTAAAAATAATGTATCTTTCAAGAGAGGAACAAAACATGATTATCTATTTAAAGGATTATTATATTGTGCAGACTGTGGATCGAAATTATATCTAACTTATTCAAACTATGCTTATAAAAAATATGGAGAATACAGATATACAACAGTATGTTACACATATTCAAGGTTATTTAATAAATGTACAAGGCATTCAAATAGTATACCAATTTTAGAAAAGTTACTAATAGCCAATATCAAAAAAGTTTGTAGTTTATATATTGATAAAAGCTTAAAGAATGAATTAGTTAAATTGGCAGACAGTAAACAGCAAAAGGAAAAAAACAGTGATTATAATAAACAAATACAAGAGATAGAAAATAAACTTAAAGATATATCTCTTTGTATAAAAAACTTATATATGGATAAAGTTAAAAAAATTATAACTGAACAAGAATTTTTAGAATTAACTAATTCTTTTGAGATTGAAAGACAAGAATATAAAAAGAAGCAAGAAGAATTAATAGAAACACAAAGTAAATTGCAAACTAAAAATGCAAATACAGATAAGATAGAAAAATTAGCAAAAGACTTTATATCTTTAAATAATCCTAGTAAAGAATTATTAAAACAGCTAATAGATAAAATTACAATTTCAGAAGATAATGAGATTACAATTTATTTTAAGTTTAAAGAATTAAATGATATTAGCAGACAAGAAGATAATAAGATGAAAGAATGTAAAACTATTAATAAAAGAAATAAAAAGGCAAGTTAATATGTATATAATAAATAATGAAGTAGCTAGTGGTGATAGTGAAAATTTATTTTTATAAATAAATTTTTAACACACACATCACTAGCTACTTCATATTTGAACTTATCTAAAGCGTCCATAGCTTCTGGAACTACTTTTCTACTATTGTTTGATGTTGCCATTACCGAATTCACCTCCTAGGAAAGTTAATCTTTTTAGTAAATATCGAAAAACAAAAATAAAAACTTTTGATTTTCAATATTTATAATGTGCAAAAAAATGATTATTAAACAAGAAATTTTTGTCAAAACGATTTTTTTAAAAAAATAAATTTATTTAAAAATTATTTTAAAAAAGAATGAAAAAGCCAACAATATCAGGGAAAGAAAACAAAAGTTACAATTATATTACAATTATATTACACTCAATTAACAAATTAGTTACAAAATCAATAATTTATTGTATATTTTAAACAATTATTGTATAATAAATCATAAGATATAATATTCTGTCAAAAAGCAGAATATATAAGGAGGAAAAACTTATGGCAATGAATCCAATGCAAAAAAAAGCAAGAACATCATTTTTATTAGGAATACTTTTAACATTATTAATTTGTGGACTAATAATAGTATTTCTTATTTTTCAATTAATGAAAGTTAAACAAGAGGAAGCATCAGTAGTATATAAGCAAGTATATGTGTTATCACAAGATGTACAGTCAGGAGATTATATAGGATCAGCTTATCAAAGAATAGAGGCAGATAGTTCAATGGTTCCAACAAATGCTATTACAGATTTAAGTTATTTAAATGAAACTACAATAGCAAAAGTTAATATGGGAAAAGGAACTATATTAACTACTGATTTGATATATGAAGATGGTATGGAAGAAACTTCAGATGTTAGGTTTCAAGAATATAATATGATAGTATTACCTAGCCAATTGGAAGCAGGTGATTATGTAGATATCAGACTAAGGCTTCCATCAGGTGAAGATTATATAGTAATTTCTAAAAAATACATACACGACGCAAATTCAAATACAATATGGATAAAAGTATCAGAAGATGAAATATTGTCAATGAGCAATGCAATAGTTGAAGCTTATATGGCAAATGGTTCATTGTTGTATGCAACAACATATTCTGACGCTGGTGTACAAGATGCAGCAACACCTACATATGTTGCAGATAATGATGTTGTACAACTTATGAATGCAGATCCTAATATAACACAAACAGCAAAAGCTGCACTAGCACAAAGATATTCTTCACTACAAGCACAAAGACAAATAATAGTTGATGCTCTAAATGGATTTGCTGATGAAGCTCTTACAAATGTTCAACAAAAAGTAGAAACAGAAATTCAAGAACAACAATCAGCAAGACAAGAATATGTAGATGGATTAGCACAATAGTTAAAAAGAAAGGATAGGTAAGCCAAGCTAATGAAAACAATAGGATTTTTAGGTTCTTATGATAAAATAGATTTACTATTATATGTTGCAAAAATTTTAAGCTTAGCCAATAAAAAAGTATTATTAGTAGATTCAACAATTAATCAAAAAACAAGATATATTGTACCAGCGATTAAACCAACAAAATCATACATAACAGAATTTGAAGGTTTTGATGTTGCAGTTGGATTCAATAATTTAGAAGAAATAAAAGAATATCAAGGCACAGATTTGAAATATGATATTGTTTTATTAGATATAGATAATGCTGAATCAGTTAAACACTATGACATTACAAAAAACGATAGAAATTGTTTTGTTACAGGGTTTGACCTATATTCTCTACGAAGAGGAATGGAAATATTAGAAGCATTACCAGAGAAAAAGGATATAATAAAAATATTATTTTCTGTAAACATGACAAAAGAAGAAAACGAATACTTAGACTTCTTAGCAGAAAAGTATAATGTAAAATGGGATGACAATATGATAAACTTCCCTGTTGAACTTGCAAATTACAGTGTAACAATAGAAAATCAATATTTATCAAGGATAAAAATGAAAAAAGTAAGCAATCATTATAAAGGAAGTTTAGAATATCTCATGATGATGCTCTTTACAGAAGATATAAGCTCAGGTGCTGTAAAAAAATTTATAAAAAGTTTAGAAGGGAAAGCATAAAAATGGCGGTTATAACATTTTGGAATAATAATACAGGAAAAACAGGACAAACATATTCGGCTATAGCATTAGCTACTCAAATGGCATTGGATCATAATTATAGAATGCTATTTATATCAACTAAATATGATGATAAACTTTCATTAGATGCCTTTGGAGCTAATGAACAAGCGAACACGGTCAAAAAGCTAGTAAATAATAAAAACAGTATGGATTTGGAATCAGGAATTGAAGGAGTTGCTAAAATGGCAGCAGCAAGTAGACTTACAGCAGAAATGATCCCAAATTATACAAAAGTTATCTTTAAAGATAGATTAGAAATTTTATCAGGAGCTAGCCGGAATAGCTATGCAGGAATATGAAAAACTTTATAGTGCATATAAAGAAATAATAAATATAGCAAAAAGATATTATGATTTGATTTTCGTAGATTTAAACAGTGGTTTGAAAGATAAGGCAACAAAGGAGATATTACAAACTTCAGATATAATTATTTTTAATGTAGAACAAAAGCTAAAAGAAATAGAAAACATAACAAAAACAAGAGAAGATTCAGATATACTTACTCCTAAAAAAACAATGTTGCTAATGAATAAATATGATAGAGAATCAAAATACACAGCAAAAAATGTATCAAGAGAATTAGGAGAAAAGAAACTTATTCTTACAGTTCCATATACAATATTATATTCAGAAGCAATTCAAGAGGGAACAACAGCAGAGTTTTTCATAGGACTAAGATCAAAAAACTTTGATGATACATTGGATAACACTGTATTCTTCACAAATGAATTGAAGAGAGCTAATGAAGCAATAATATACAGAATGCAAGAATTACAAATGAGGGTTTGATAAACTTGAATAAGGAGGAATCCTAGTATGAATTTGATTAATCTATTGGCAATTTTATTAGTCGTAGCAGTAGCAGTATTTATAGTAATTAAAATATTGACAGCTAGAAAAAATCAAGAAGTAGAAGAAGAAGTAGAACTTGATGATAAAACATACACACTAGAGAAGATGACAGAATTCATTAAAAAAAGACTTGATGAAATTACCAAAATAAACTTATATGATATAGGATTATCAGAAGAGGAATTAAAAAGAAGAAAAAATAAAAAATATGAATTAAAGAAAGCTTTAAAAGGATGTACATATGGCGACGTCAATGATAAAAAGTATGTTAAAGAGTTAATATATGATTTATTATCTAAAGAGTACGGAGTAGACGAAATCAATGTATCAAAAGCAATACCATTTGATACACCATCTTTACTTACAGCTCAAGATAAATTTGATATATTGCTATATGTATATAAACAACAATTTGGATATGAAGCATTAACAGAATTTATAAAAAAATATAATTTAGCAGCGTTAAAATATATTTCTGGTGAAGCAAAACCTTGTTATGTAATAACAGAAGAAGAAATAGGAGACATTTACGAAAAAGAAAATCTAGTATTAAATTTCAATGACAAGTTAAATATTGTAACACAAAGAATTTATCAATCTTATAAAGGATATAGCAGTATAGACGAAATAAGAGATATGAATATAGATGGAGTTTCAGGAGGAGTTTCTGGACTTCCAGAAAGCTTTTTAAGCCAAGTTGCACAAACTGACGGAGATTATCTTGATCAAATATTGGATAACAAAGTTCCAAGAGCTTGCGACAGTATTTGGATATTCTTCCAAGGAAAATCAATAAGATTAGCATTTTTAAGCTTTGGATCAGAAAGCGAATTAAAAAGAGTTTGCCAAAATATTTACAAATACAATAACCCAGGACAATTATCAGATTCAAATGGTTATAAAATCAATGAAATGAAAGATGGTTCTCGTGTCGTTGTAGTTAGACCATCAATGTCAGAAACATGGGCATTCTTTGTTAGAAAGTTCGACGTAAAACGTGCAACACTTGAACAAATAATTACATGCGATGGAAAAGACAAAGCAATAGATTTATTAAAATTCCTAGTTAAAGGAGCAAGAATTATATCGCTTACAGGTGAGCAAGGTTGTGGTAAAACAACAATGCTTATGGCCATGATAGAAAACATATATGAAACAATGAATATAAGGGTTCAAGAGACAGCCTTCGAGTTGCACTTGAGAAAAATTTACCCAACAAGAAATATTCTTTCATTCAGAGAAACAGAAACAGTATCTGGACAAGAGGGACTAGATGTTCAAAAGAAAACTGATGGTTCTGTAAACATCATTCGGAGAGGTTGCAACAGACCCCGTAGCATCTTGGATGATACAAGCAGCCCAAGTTGCATCTAAGTTTACATTGTTTACACACCATGCTAAGACATTTCCAAACTTAGTTACCGCATTAAGAAACTCAATGTTAAGAGCAGGAGTTTTCAAGGATGAAAAAACAGCAGAAGAGCAGGTTATACAAGTATTAAACTTTGATATACACTTAGTAAAAGACTTTAGAGGAAGACGTTACATAGAGAGAATAACAGAATGTATACCAGTAGAAAATAAAAATGAATATACATTTGATCATAGAAAAGAAAAAACACTTGAAGGTAAGTTAGACAAATTTATGGACAATGCAACACATTACTTTACAAAAATAACAGATAGAGAGACATATAGATACGTAAATATAATGGAATACATTGATGACGGATATGTTTTAACAAACAAAATCTCAGATAACAACTTGATCGAAATGAGAAACAACATGGATGATTCCGACATAGAGGCATTTGATAAATTTGTTGCAGAAAACTGGCACGTTAGAATAAAAGATGGATATGCAGGAGTAGAACCATTAGAAGAAGAAACAAAGAAAACAAGAAAGAGAGCTACTAAAGTATAATAAAAATGAACGGAGGTGCTAAAAAATATGTCAAAGAACGATATAGTTATGTACGTAATGGGTGGAACACTATTTCTTTTGGTAGCCCTTATTATTGCATATGTAATTATCAACAAAGTAATGAATAAAGGCGAAAGAAAATATATAAAACAATTAAGACAAGGAACAAAAGCAAGTTCATTTTCTTTTGAAATAATGTACCAAAAATTATATATGATATATTTAAAAGTACCAGGAATTAAAAGATATTTAGTAAAATTAAGAAGAAGACTAGAAATCATTAATATACAGGATGAATATCAAACAAGAAGACAGGCCTCATCAATTCTTACAAAAGCCTTGGTAGTAATAATACCACTAACTTTAGTAATCATATTGATGGCACGTACAAATTTCCTTATTCTTTCAATATTACTTATATTTGAAATATTTATGATAGAAACAATAATGGATGGAATGGTAAGCAAAGTAGACAACAAACTTTTAAAGCAACAAATAGAGTTTTTCTCAGAAATTAGACATGCTTATCATGAATATAACATGGTTGAAGAGGCAATATATCAAGTATCTCAAAATGATGAATTAGAGGTATCAAGACAAGGTGAAAGAATATATGAGATACTTATATCAGATGATCCAGAGGAAGAGCTAGAAAAATACTATGATATAGCACCTAATAGTTATCTAAAAGAATTTGCAGGAATATCATATTTAACTCGTGAATTTGGAGATAGAAAAACAGAATCAGGAGCATCTCTATATTTAAAAAACTTGAACAACATAACAGAAGAGATGCAAATAGAAATATTAAAAAGAGACAAGCTTGATTATGTATTTCAGAGTTTGTCAGTTATCGCAATTTTACCTATACTATTCATAGAGACTTTGAAAAACTGGTCACTATCAAATTTCAGTTTTACAAGTAGTTTCTATAATGGAAAACTTGGATTTATCGTACAAATTGCAATTGTCGCATTAACATTTATATGTTATTTGCTAATTAGAAAGGTAAAAGATACAACATCCAATAACAATGTAAAAAATACGCAAAATCCTTGGCAGGAAAAGTTATACAGAATACCACCAATTAAAAAATTTGTTAATCTATTCTTGCCTAAAAAAGGAACAAAAGAATACAAAAAATTAACAGATTTATTAAAAGACGCAGCATCTAAAGATAAAATAGAATGGATATACGTAACTAAACTGGTTTTGACTATATTAGTATTTGTTTTATCAATTTTTCTAATGTACAGAATACATTTAGTTTCAATTGATTATGTATATACATCACCAACTGCTGATTACGATTTAATTTCAATGTCAGAGAAACAAGAAAAAGAAGCTATGGAGCTAACGAATCAAGATAACATATTTTTGGATATGTTTAAAGGAAAAACTAATACAACTAAAAAGGACATAGAGTTGAAGGTAAAATATTCTACATATTATCGAGAAGCAACAGAAGAAGAGATAGCAACAGCTGTAGATAGAATATATACAAAATTACAGACAATAAATAGTGAGTATTTACAATGGTTCGAAGTTTTATTCGCAATGGTATTTGCGACAGCACGGTTACATGGTGCCAACTTGGATGCTTTATTTCCAAAAAATGTTAAGACAACTTGACATGGAAGATGAAGTAATGCAGTACCAAACAATTATCTTGATGCTAATGAAAATCGAGAGAGTAAACGTAGAAATGATCTTAGAGTGGATAGAAAGATATGCAAATATTTTCAAGGAGCCAATAAGCAAGTGTGTAAACAACTATGAAAGTGGAGCTTGGGAAGCATTAGAAGGACTTAAAAATGATATTTCATATCCACAATTAATAACAATAGTAGAAAGTTTACAAGCAGCAGTAGAAAAAATACCAATAAGAGAAGCATTTGATGAGCTTGATACAGAAAGAGAGTATTACCAAGAGAAGAGAAAAGCAGCAAATGAAAAGCTAATTTCAAGAAAAGGAATGATAGGAAAAGGAATTGGATTTGCCCCTATGATAGTTTTATTTGTTGGCTACTTGATTGTTCCACTAGTAGGTATAGGATTAATGAGTATGACATCATCATTTGCAACAATTGGAACAATGATTTAGCAAAAAATAACAAATATTCATAACATAAGATATCTTGTAAGAAAGGATAAAGATTATGGAGAACGCATCAAAAGCACTAATTATGGCTCGGGGGAGTATTAATTGGATTATTAACTATTTCTATTTTGGTTTTGATGTTTGGAAGAACAAGTAATTTAGTTGATCAAACAAGTGAAGATACAGAAGCAAAACAATTAGCAGATTTTAATCAATCATTTGAAGCATATAACAAAAAATTGATGTATGGAACAGAAATAATAACTGTATTAAATAAGGCAGCAGATAATAACAAAAGATATGGTGTAGAAAATGATGTAGATAGTGAATATTATGTGGATATAGAATTTACATTAAAAAGTGATGTAGAAGAAACTATAGAAACATATGAAAGGGATAATAATTATGAATATTCCAGAAAGAGTACGACAACTAATCCCAAGGGAACATTTAAAAAAAATATAACATATTCTTTATCAAAAAATAAAGATCTTATAGACAAAAGCAAAATACTA
The DNA here is from genome assembly GCA_947624905.1 of uncultured Clostridia bacterium. Lineage (GTDB taxonomy): Bacteria > Bacillota > Clostridia > TANB77 > CAG-508 > JAAWPK01. Next base: position 13,288 of record CANQMI010000009.1, on the reverse strand, counting down.
ACAGCTAAAGGGAATACAGTTGTGCGCACACCATCAGAGAAAGAGAACCCAACACCTGAAACATATACATTAACATATTCACCATTTGATGAATTTAAAAGAAGAGCTTTTGAATGTACAGGTATCGAGTATAATAAAAAAACAAATAGAGTAAAATCACTAAAATTTAGCGAAGTTGTAAAAAAACAAGAAGGTATTTTCTAAAAAATAAGGAGGAATAATGGAAAACGCAACAAAAGCACTGATTATGGCAGCAGGTATATTAATAGGTATTATCGTCCTTTCAATATTTGCGTATGAATTTATCGTTATTTCTAATACTGGAGAACAATATGGACAAGAAATAAGACGAAGAGAAATTACTGAATTTAATAGTCAATTTGAAGCATATGCGTATGTATATACATATGATGATGTAAAAGATCCAATGCCCAGAAGACTAAAAGCACAAGAAGTTGCAACTTTACTATATTTAATAAGTGATTGGAATAAAAATAACGAATCAGATCAAATAACGATTTCTTTGAAAGATGGAATAAATAATAAGTATGGCTCAGAAGACAATTTTATGTATGGAAACAAAGATGATTTCAAATATGAAAGTTTTTTGAGTGAAAAATCAATTATAAAAACAGATGAAGAGCATTCAAACTACAGTGTATTTGCATGCTACATTGATAGTTATGATCAAGATGGAAGAATAAATGGAATATCAATTAAAGAAACAGGAAAAATGATTAGAGATAAAGATGGAAATGAAACTTTTAAAAAAGCATAATTAGATAAAATTACCAACAATAAAAATCGACAAAAAATATTGCATTAAAAAATGCAAAGTGTTATAATTGAAGAGAGGAAGAATAAATGAAGAAAAATCTCTTATATATATTAGTTATTTTCATAATAGTCATTGCAATTATATTAGTTCATATAAGTGATAAAAATTCTAAAAGAAATGAAATAGCAAAGTTCAATGTACAATATGAACAATATTTTGGACATACCATATACGGATCAGATGTATTGACAATGATAAATAAAGCAATAGATAACAATCAAGAAAATAACATACCAAGAGATGAAAATAACTACTATATAGATGATGATAAATCTTCAGTCAAAATAGAACTTGTACTGCTTTCTAAAAATGATGAAAATGAAGTAGAAGAAAAAACATATTCTATGGAAACATTAGAAAAAGCAGGATTATCAGGATTTATTACAAATTTCAATCTTACACCTTTTGAGTGTAGTAATGTAGAATATAATTCTCAAAAAAGAATAAGCAAAATTACAGTCAAGCAGTTAGAATTATAATATAAAATTATTATCGGTATTATTTTTACATAACCAATGTAAAAAAATATATAAATTTATACAAAAGTAAAATTATAAGGAGGAAAATTTTATGGAGAACGCATCAAAAGCCTTGATTATAGCAGGTGCTATATTAATTTCAATTTTATTAATAAGTGTAGGAGTTATGGTAATGAACTCAGCTGATTCAGTTGTAGGAACTGCCGGAGACCAAATGGATCAAGCAGCAATAGAATCATTCAATGCAAGATTTACACAATATGCAGGAACTCAAAGAGGTTCTACAATTAAATCATTAATGAATACTGTAAACTCTGTTACTGCTGGAGGAGAACATACAATAGAAATAGCTGGTGATGTTGGAACTAGTCCTTCTGCAGTTCAATCTAGCGTAAAAAATTCAACAATATATAAAGTTCAAGTTGATGTAGGTACAGACGGATTAGTTAATAAAATTACAATAACAAAAAACGGATCTGCTTCAGGTTCAACACCAGAGTAATTATAAAAGATAAATATTAATAGGAAGGAGTATTCTAGATAATGGAAAATGCTGTTGATGCTTTAAAACTTTCATTTGGAATATTTGTATTCTTGTTAGGACTTTCTATACTTTTTAATATGACATCATTAGCAAGAGAAACTGCTAGAATACTCATTTCTGAAACCGATAAAACAAACTATTATGAGTATTATGACAAGGATGAAATTGATAAATCTAATTTAGTTGATGATAATCGGAAATCGTATAGTTGGTTTTGATGAAATCATACCAGTACTATATAGATATTCACAAGAAAATTATGGAGTAACTATAATAGATAATAAAAAAATCATAGCAAGATTTGACCTTGACACAGAAAATATTTGTAATGTTTGGCTTAATAGAACTACTACACTAGAAACAAAACAGCAATTTGTAAAATATATAAATGATAATATTTTTGGCTATTTAAAAAATTATGGAATAAATATACAAGATTATAAAATAGAATATTTAAGAACTTTATTTGATAATATATATGGACAAGATGTACAAAGAGAACAAGGTACTACATCAAGGACATTTTTTTGCCCATGGCAAGATAGGTCTCTAGTTTCAAAAAGGATTGACTCAGATTTACTTCGGAAAAAAAGTTGAATTTTCAGGAAATGGAAGTAATCATAAACCATGCTGCTCAGAACGGATTGATAGCTAGATATAAAAATGCTACTTTCACAGAATATTTGAATGAAGTAGATCCAAACTCTTATATAACAAACGAAGGAGAAAGTTTATTTTCTTTTGGTGAAATCAAGCAAACTATAAAGAAAGAAATAATATATGTAAAACAGTAAGGAGGATAAAATATGGAAGGAGAAACCCTAATAACGATAGTTGCAATATTCCTAGCTGCTATATTAATAGGAATATTTCCTATGATGGCTATAGCAGAAAGAAATGATGATGTTTCAGAACTTGCTGTAACAACTGCAGTATCAGAATTTGTAAACACTTCAAGAACAACAGGTAAAATAACAACTCAAGATTATGAAGCATTAGTAAATACACTATACGCTACAGGAAATACTTATGATATATCTATGGAAGTGCAAGTATTAGACGAAAATCCAGCAAAAAAGGGAACACAAACTTCATCAACTACTATTGGTGAAAATGTATATTATTCTGTATATACAACTCAAATTATGCAAGAACTTGATGCTAAGGATAAATATATATTAAAAGAGGGGGATATTTTAACTGTAAATGTTTCAAATACTAATGTTACCATATCTCAAATGCTCAAGAATTTCTTTTATAGTTTAGCTGGCAATAATACATATAGTATTGTTGGAACTGCATCAGGTGTAGTTACAGTTTCAGGAAGTTAGATTTAGAAATAATAAAATAAAAGGAGTGTCTTTATCTGCATACGCAAAATAAGTAGGTAAAGGCATTCTTTGTATAAAGACTTGAAATAAGGAGAAGTACATATTATGAGATTACAAAATCTACTGGTCATATTTGTAATAATAGCATTACCTGTAATAATAATATTGTCTGTGTTTGTAAACTATCAAATCGATACAGCAAGATTAAAATCAACATATTCAAGCAAACTAATAGATGCAACTTATGATACAGTAGCCGCATTTCAATTAAATATTAATAACAATAAGTATTCAACAGTCTCAGACTCTCTAATGGAGGATATACAAGCATCTACAAATATATTTGCAAAAACACTAGCATCAAATTTAGGAGTAATAGGCTCAAAACAATCTCAAGTAATGACTTACATTCCTGCAATTTTATTTACTTTATATGATGGTTATTATATATATACTCCAGTAGCAAAAGAAGACCAAACTTATGAAGTATTTGAACATGAACTTAAACCTTATGTATACTATACAAAAACTTATGCTGGAGGTACTAATAAAATACTTACAATAAATTATTCTTTAGATAATTATGTAGCTGTTTATTATTATGATAATGGACATTCATACCAATCAAGAGCTGGATATTTAGAAGTTCCAAGTGATACAAATCAAGAAGGAACCAGATATAAAGGATATACTATTGAGGATGCAGATGCACAGGCTTATTATAAGGAAGCATATGATTTTACTAAGTGGTTTAACGATATTGTAAAAGATTTTGGAAATTCAGATGTATATGAAAATTTATATATAGATGAAGATAACTCTCCTCTTCAAGGAGAAGCTTCAGCTTTTAATGATGAAAAAGTTAATGTGATAGAAACATCAATCACAAATAATTTAATGCAAGCAATGAAGGTGTATGGTAAATATGCAGGAAAAGATTTTCAATTACCAGAATTAAATGGTGAAGATTGGGATACCATATTAAATAATATATGTGTAGTAAGCTTCATGCAAGGACTACCTGTTGGAACAACTTTATTTAGTGATTATGCAATAATTCCGAGTACAGATAACTCTAAGTATGTAAATGATAATACATTATACTTTATAGGAAGCAATGACCCAAATACATATCATAGAATAGGATGTGAGGAATTAAAAGGTGATATAACAGGCTATAATAGGGCAGATTTTAAACTAAAACAACTTGAAGAAGATGGAACAATAACATATACGTATAATAACGCATCACAAGCTTGTTATTATTGTATGGTTCGTGCAAGTGAGGCAAGTTTACCTGAAACTTACAATAATGAAACAGAAAAGAGAAACCGTGAGAAAGCATATTATACAGCTCTTGCAAGAGAAAAACATAAGTTAATAAAAATTTCTGATTATATAAATAATAGCGATAAAATAACAAAATAACCTGAAATCGATAACATTTTCAAAAATGTTATCGATTTTTTTGCTTTTTTTTGGGTATACTAAAAAATGAAAAGGCAGGTTGAAAATAATATGAAGAATTTCAAAAGAATGTGCATTTTTTGCTTATTGGCCATTTTATTAATTTCTTTGATATATATAAGTGATATAACAAATTTACCAGATAGTATCATAATATTTGAGGGAGAAACTTTAAGTTTAAATACAATATTTGGAGTTAACATTGAAACAAAGTCTACAACAAATCCAAATATAGAAAAGATTGAGAATCATAAAACATTAACTGTTGCAGCAGAAGTCAAGGATTTTGAAGAAATAGATTGCACAGGTACAATTAATTTAGATGTAACATTACTTGGAACAAAGGTAAAAGAGATAAGTGTAAACGTTATAGAGAATACAGAAGTAGTTCCTATAGGAAATTTAATAGGAGTTAAACTATATACAAACGGAGTTTTAGTTGTTGGCATGTCAGAAATCTTTGGAATAGATAATCATAGTTATAAACCTTATGAAGGATCGGGTATAGAAGAAGGAGATGTTATTGTCAAGATAGATGAACAAGAAATAACTTGTACAAGTGAACTTACAAATAAGATTAATTCATCAAGAGGAGAAGATATGACGGTTACTTTTGTTAGAGATGGTAACTTTCTAGAAACTTCAATGAGAGCAATAGAAACTGATGATAACACATACAAGGTAGGATTATGGGTGAGAGATACAGCAGCAGGTGTTGGAACAGCAACATTCTATGATCCAGAGAGAAAAGGATTTGCAAGTCTTGGGCATGGAATCATAGATCCAGATACGGAAGAACTTATAGATATTGCATCAGGAGAGATTGTTACTGCAAATATTTTATCAGTTATCAAGGGAGAAAATGGTAATCCTGGAAAAATACAAGGCTCCATAGATGGAGAACCAACAATAGGTAGAATATATAAAAATACTCCTTATGGAATATACGGATATTTAAATAATCCTTCTTTACTCTTGATAGATACAAATAGATTATATCCAGTTGCCTTGAGAAATGAGATAAAAGTTGGTAAGGCTAGTATTATTTCTACTCTTGAAAATGGACAAACTAAAGAATATGATATTGATATTGAAAAAATTTATCTTGACAATAATATAGATAATAAAAGCATGATAATCAGAATAACAGATCAGGAATTATTAGAAAAAACGGGTGGAATTGTGCAGGGAATGAGCGGAAGCCCAATAATTCAAAATGGAAAGCTCATTCGGAGCACTTACTCACGTGATGGTAAATGATGTTACCTTAGGATATGCTGTTTTTGCAGAGATGATGGTGAAAAATTTGTATTAGTCTGATATAAGCATTGGCCCAATTTCTGTAACAGTACCTGCACCAAGTGTCAAAACAACATCATTTTCCTTGACATTTTCTTTCAAAAATTTTACTATTTCATCAAAGTTTTGCATGTATAGAGCAGATTTATCAAGTGATGTCATTTTATTAACTAAATCACGAGACGAGATATTAAATGTATTTTTTTCTCTTGCTGCATATACATCAGTTATAATTACATTGTCGAAATTTAATAGAGCTATAGCAAAATCATCAAGTAGATTTTTTAGTCTACTGTATGTATGTGGTTGGAAAATTACCCAAGATTCATTGAATTCTTTTCTATTTAAAGCATCTGCAGTTGCTTTAATTTCTGTTGGGTGATGTGCATAGTCATCATATACATCAGCCCCGTTAAAAGAACCTTTAAATTCAAGTCTTCTACTGGCACCAGTGAACGATAGAAAAGCACTTTTGATTGCTTGATTTGAAATTCCATAACAGTTGCATACTGCTATACAAGCTAGTGCATTTAAAACATTGTGAATTCCAGATATATGTAGAGCAAATGTATCAAAATAGCTTCCATCAAAATATACATCAAAAGTTGGATAACCATTTTTATCAAATTCAATATTCTTAGCAACAAAATTAGCATTTTCATTTTGAATTCCAAAGGTTAAACATTTAGAGTTTGTATATAGATTTAATCCTTGACTATTTTTATCATCTGCATTAAATACGAGAAGACCATCATCAGGAAGAAGTTTGACATATTTAACAAAAGCATTTTTTATGTTATCTAGATTTTTGAAATAATCAAGATGATCATTATCGATATTGAGAATTACTTCTGTTTTAGGATGGAAATGTAGAAAACTTTCAACATATTCACAAGATTCAAGTATTAGATATTCACTGTTTCCAATTCTATAGTTATTATCTAATTGTTTAAGAATTGCGCCAACTTGAATATTAGGATCTAAGCCAGCTTCTATAAAGCAAAGTGAAACAAGAGAAGTTGTAGTTGTTTTTCCATGTGTACCAGATATACAAATTGCTTCTTGAAATGCTTCAGTTAATTTACCTAAAAATACAGCTCTTTCACAAGTAGGAATATTTAATTTACGAGCTGTAACAAGTTCTATATCATCTTTTGGAATTGCAGCAGTATATACGACTAAATCTGCATTTTTGACCATATCAAGATTAGAACCAATCGTAACATTTATTCCATCTTCTATAAGTCTATCAGTAATTTCAGATCTAACCCAGTCGCTTCCAGTTACATTTATACCCAAATTAACAATAGTCGCAGCTATACCACTCATACTTATTCCGCCGATTCCTATAAAATGTATGTTTTTGTATTTCTTGATATCATCTATTGCATTTGACATTTTAACCATTCCTCTCTATTTCGAATTATAAAATTTAAAAATTCCTATATATTATATAATTATTATATGAACAATTCAATACTTTTTTTACTTTATAAGCGTATTTTTGATAGTACTAATATAATAATTTTATTTTTCTTCTATCTTGTTCGATAAATTTTTCATTTTTGAGAACTGTAAGTTCTCTTGACATAGAGCTTCTATCAACAGACAGATAATTTGAAAGCTCTGTAACAGAAAATGGTAAAGTAAATGATTTACCATATTGTTTAGAAAGTAAATCAAAATACCCAAGAAGTTTATCTCTTGTAGTTCTTCTTGAGAGTAACTCTATTCTTGATGTAAGATCAGTTATTTTGCTGATAATTAAATCAGGAAAATATTTAATTAATGTTTGATGAAATTTACAATTTGATTTACATTTTTCGTTTATATCATCATAGGAATAAAGAAGAACTTTGCATTTCTCTTTTGCTTCTACAATAAATTCATTATTTGTATTGATATTATAGAATATTTCACCAAAAATTGAATTTTTAGAAAAGCGTTCTGCGATAATTTTATTGCCGTTATAATCATATTTGACTAAATCGGCTGTTCCAGAAATTAATATGCAAAATTGATTTCTATTTACTAAAAAAGTTGTTATAGTTTCACCTTTTTCAAAATTTTTTATTTGAACTTTTGAACAGTTATTAGAAAAATCTTGAACAAAATTTACTATATTAAAATCATTATTCATGGCTTATGCTCTCCTTTATAACTATTAGCGTATATATAATATCATAAAAATGTTGCAAAAACAACAGAAAATTAATTTTTTGATATATATAATATTATTGTCATTTTTTATAAACATTTATTGTAGGAGGATGATATATGAAGGTAATAAAAAGAGATGGAAGGGCTGTAGATTATGAGAAATCTAAGATAGAAATAGCTATTCAAAAAGCAAATAATGAAGTAAAAGGTGAGGAAAAAGCAAGTCAAGAAGAAATATCAAATATAATTACATATATAGAAGATTTGGGCAAGAAAAGAATCCTAGTAGAAGATATACAAGATATAATCGAGCAAAAACTTATGGAAATAGGAAAATATGATCTTGCTAAAAAATATATAGTATATAGATATACAAGAGCATTAGTAAGAAAGAAAAATACGACTGATGAATCAATACTAGGATTAATAAAAAATTCAAGCAAAGATGCTATGAATGCAAATTCTAACAAAAATGCTATAGCTGCTTCTACACAGAGAGATTTAATTGCAGGAGAAGTCTCAAAAGATTTAACGAAAAGAATTTTATTACCAGAAAAGATATCAAAAGCAAATGAGGATGGAATTTTATATTTCCATGATGATGAGTATTTTTTGCAACCTATACATAATTGTACAATGGTTAATATAAAAGATATGCTTGATAATGGAACTGTTTTAAATGGAAAAATGATAGAAACTCCAAATGGTTTTGGAGTTGCATGTACAGTTTTAACTGAAATATTGGCCACAATAGGAAGTAGTCAATATGGAGAACAGGCAGTAAACATAGAACATTTAGGCAAATACCTAAGAAAGAGTTATGATAAATTCAAAAAACAGGTAGATGAAATTAATATAAATAAAAATTTTTCAAATGAAGTGGCTGAAAAAACTGTATCAAGAATGTTACAATCTGAATTGAGCTCTGGAGTACAAACTTTAGAGTATCAAATAAATACATTGATGGCAACAAACGGAAAAGCACCTATTGCCACATTGTTTTTAAGACTTGATGAGAACAGCAAGTATGTTCAAGAAAATGCTATGATAATAGAAGAGATACTAAAACAAAGAATCAAGGGAATTAAAGATGAAAATGGAGACTATACAACACCAGAACTTCCAAAGCTCATATATGTATTAGATGAAAACAACTCATTAAACGGAGGAAAGTATGATTATCTAACAAAACTTGCAATAAAATGCTCTTTAAAAAGGAAGTATCCTTATTACATTTCTGCTAAAAAGATGAAAGAAAATTATGATGGACAAGTTTTCAGTCCAATGGGAACAAGACATTTTTTATCACTCTGGAAAGATGAAAATGGAAAATATAAATTTGAGGGCAGGTTTAATCAAGGCCTTGTTAGTATAAATTTACCACAGATAGGCATACTTTCTAAAAATGATCAAGAAAAATTTTGGAACCTATTAAATGAAAGATTAGAACTTTGCAAAGAAGCTTTGATGTGCAAACATTATGCTTTGCTTGGAACTGTCTCAGATGTAAGCCCAATACACTGGATGTATGGTGGAATATCAAGACTAGGAAGAAATGAAAAAATAGATAGACTTTTGAAAAACGGATATTCTACTTTATCACTTGGTTATGTTGGAGTCTGTGAAATGGTAAAATTAGTAAAAGGTGTATCAATCACTCAAGATGAGGGAAAAGCATTTGCCTTGAAAGTTATCAAGCTTTTGAAAAGCACTGTAAAAAAATGGAAAGATGAAACAGGATTAGGATTTGTACTTTGTTCTGAATCATCAGAACAAGAATGTAGAAGATTCATCAAAATAGATAGAGAAAAATTCGGTAAAATAGAAGGTATAACTGATCAAGAATGCTATACAAATTCATATCACATGAACTACCAAGAGGAAGTTGATGTTTTTGAAAAATTGAAATTTGAAAGTGAGTTTCAAAAGGTACTAAATGGTGGAGCCATTTCATATATAGACATTAAAAACGGGGAAAAAGAGATAGAGGATATAATTAGATTTATTTATGATAATGTACAATATGCTGGATTTAATTCAAAACTAGAAATTTAATAAATTTTATTGAATAAAAATTTGGAAATTTTAAATAATACTTTTTGGTGAGTATTAAAATGAAAATTTCTTGGATAAAAGCAAAAAATGATTATAAAAGTTTTAGAGTTCTTCAAAATCTAGGATTTGATGTGTATGAATTAGAAGAACCAGAAACAACTGATGAAAAGATCAAGGAGCTTATCGAGGATGACTGTAAGATAATTATTCTGTCAAATGAGATAGCTTCTTTTTCTAATGACATAATTAAAAAGTATGAAAATCAAGATGATATAAGCATCATTATTTCTCCTAAGTGATTTGCAAGTCTCCTTGAAGGATGTATATTATTCCTAAAATTGGAAATAATATACAAAAAGGAGGAAATAGGATGGATATAAGCCAAATGAAAAATATTGTCGTTTTGAAAGATTTGCCGTCAAATCTAGTTGATGAGGCTATTGTTATTCTTAAAAACAATAGCACTATAAAAAAGAAGGAGACTATCGATTATACGAGTATGAATAAGCCACAGGAGAAGGATAGGGACAATTGTGATGTAGTTATCAAGGAAGCGGAACAGGTGGTACAAGAGTATATTAAAAGTATTGAAAAAAATAATGAAGCTAGAAAGAATATTAATAAAATGACTTTAAAATACAGAAGATTGCAAATGTATAGTCTAATCTTTTGCATAGTTGCAATTATTAGCATCTGCATGAGTATAATTAAATAAATTTGTGATAAAAAGCTTTTCCAAAACATATACATTTAAAGAAAAAAGAGATCTTGAAAGATTTTTTAAATTAGTTAGGGGAGATAAACAAATGGAAAGGCTATTAAATCCAGAAGATAGAATAAGAAGAGCAGAAGAAATATATGAGAGAAGACAGAGCCTGAGAAATAAAACTAAAAGAGCTACAGTATGCGTAAATAGTGAGAAAAAGAATTTTAGATTATTTAAAAAATTGGCATTACAAATCATAATCTGTGTGCTAATATATTGCATATTTTATTTGATAAATACTACTAATTATAGTTTCTCAGAAATTACCTTGAGCAAAACAAATGAGATTATCTCATATGATATTAATTTTGCAAATCTATATAACATGCTACTTGATAAATTTAATCATTTATTAAATAACAATCAAGATGAGAAACAAGAAAGCGGAGAAAACACTGAAAATTCAGTAGATAATCAAGATAGCCAAGAAAATAGTCAAGAGACTAATCAGGAAAATAATCAAGAAACTAATACAAATACTCTAGGCTTAGAAACGAATGTAAATGAAGAGTCTACAGATCAAGAAAACACTACAAGCGTAGAGGAAAGCTTGACAGATAAAATTAAAAAGGAATATTCTTTCATAGTTCCTGTAAATCGGAACTGTTACTTCTGAATTTGGGACAAGGGAGAAGACATCTGATATAGTATCTACATATCACAAGGGAATAGATATAGGGGCAAGTACAGGAACTAGTATCAAGGCAGCAACTTCTGGGGAAGTTATAATTGCAAAAAATTCAAAAACTTATGGTAATTACATAATTCTAGAGAATTCTAAAATCAAGACTGTTTATGCACACTGCAGTAAACTATTAGTCAAGGTGCGGAGATCAAGTTAAACAAGGTCAAGAAATCGCAAAAGTAGGTGAAACACGGCAATGCAACAGGGCCACACCTGCATTTTGAAATAAGGGTTGATGATGTATGTGTTAATCCAAGACTGATAGTGGAGATTTAAAATTTATGCAGATCAAGTTGAACGTAAAAGTTTTTATTTTTATCTTATTTTTTTGTCTAACAAATCAATTTAATGTTTATGTTTTATTAATGATTTTTGCTATCTTACATGAAATGGGACATATAATATCTGGAATGTTATTAGGATTGAAAGTTCAAAAATTAGAAGTTTTACCAATAGGATTTGCAGTTTCTTTCAAATTAGATACAGCTGATTTTAATAAGAAAATATTTCATGCAAATTTGCTTACAATAAAAAAATTAATAATAGCTTTTTCAGGGCCACTAGTAAATTTAATGTTTATACTATGTTTTTTTGTATTAGGAAAAGAAAAAATACTAAACATAGAAACGAATTTATTAATATATGTGAATGTACTCATTTTCTTTTTTAACATGATTATGATTTATCCATTAGATGGGCGGAAGAATTTTAAAAAATGTTTTATACATATTTTGTGGAAAAGAAAAAGTAATTAGGATAACAAATATTGTATCTAACTTGAATACAATTTTACTGACTATGGTTGTTATATACATGAGCATAATTTTTAAAAATCCAAGTTATCTTTTTGCACTTACATATATTTGGATTATAAATATAAAAGAAAATAAAAGATATAGAATTAGAAAAAAATTTTATAAAATATTGCAAAATTATATTGAAATAAAATAAAATTAATAGTAGACTATATATATACCTTTAAATATGAAAGGAAAATACATATGAAGAATGAAAAGGGAATAACATTAATTATATTAGTATTAACAATTTTGCTACTCATAATTGTAACAGCTTTACTTGCAAGCCATTCAAATTATTCTTTAGAAGCATTAGATATAACAAAATTAATTAGTGATGTTGAAAGCCTAAATAATAAAATTGAAACATATTATTTAAAATATGATAAATTACCAACGTATGGAGAAGCAATACCAAAAGAAGATATATCGGAAGCTATAACAGATCTAAATACTGATGATGGAACTGTATATTATGCAATAGATTTGCAAAAATTAGATAATCCAACATTGTATTTTGGAAATGGATATGATGTACCAAATGAAGATACATATTTGATAAACGAGGAAACTCATACAATATATTATTTAAAAGGTGTAACTTATCAAGAAAAGGTATATCATAATGCAGACAAATTTACAGAGTTTTAATAAATTTGACTAAAATGGGGTATTAGATTTAGAGATAAAATTAGAAAACATAAAATAAACACTTGCAAATTATACAAAAATGTGGTAAAATAACATCCGTTAGAAAATGACGGATGTTATTTTCTTCCTTGCTCATATTATTGGGCTATATATCCATAAGGGAGGTGAAGAATAATGAATAAATACGAAAGTATAATCATTATTGGTCAAGATGTA
>CANQMI010000008.1 GCA_947624905.1 uncultured Clostridia bacterium | reverse complement strand
ATAATCGCCACTGTCCTAATCTCTGGAATAATATTTATTCCAATAGGTATAGTAATAAGAAAGAAAATTGCTGAATCCAAAATTGCAGGTGCTGAAAGTGAGGCACAAAGATTATTAGATCTTGCAAATAAAGAAGCTGAAAACATTAAAAAAGAAGAAATTTTCAAAGCAAAAGAAGAAATAATGCAGGCTAGAAATGAACTAGATCAAGAGATTAGGGAAAGAAGAGGCGAAGTACAAGCTCAAGAAAAAAGGCTTATACAAAAAGAAGAAAACTTAGACAAAAGAGCAGAAAATTTTGAACAAAAAGAAAGAGACATTGAAAGAAAAATTCAAGAAATCGAAAAAAGAAAAAATGATTTACAAAATGTTTATAGCAAACAGATGGAAGAATTACAGAGAATATCAGGATTGACAGAAGAAGAGGCAAGAGCCAAAATTTTATCAGAGCTTGAAAAACAAATGACTGTTGAAAAGGCAGCATTAATAAAAGATATGACAGATAGAGCAAAAGAAGAAGCTACCAAAAATGCTAAAGAAGTTTTGACATACACAATACAAAAATGTGCAGCTGATCATACATCAGAAACTACAGTCTCTATAGTAGCACTTCCAAGTGATGAAATGAAAGGAAGAATTATAGGTAGAGAAGGTAGAAACATCAAAGCATTGGAAACATTGACAGGTATTGATTTAATTATTGATGATACCCCAGAAGCAGTTGTATTGTCTGGTTTTGATCCACTAAGAAGAGAAGTTGCTAAAATCGCACTTGAAAAACTTATAGAAGACCGGAAGAATTCACCCAGCAAAAATCGAAGAAATGGTTGAAAAGGCAAAAGAAGAAGTTGCAGAGACAATAAAATCAGAAGGAGAAAGAGCAACTCTTGAAACAGGTGTTATGGGATTAAATCCAGAACTTATCAAATTAATCGGAAAGTTAAAATACAGAACAAGTTATGGACAAAATGTTTTAAATCATTCAATCGAAGTATCTAACCTTGCAAGGATTATGGCAGAAGAGCTAGGACTTGACAGTAAAAGAGCAGCAAGAGCAGGTCTTTTACATGATATAGGAAAAGCGCTTGATCATGATATGGAAGGAACACATGTAGAAATCGGTGTAGAGATACTTAAAAAATTCAAAGAAAATCCTCTAGTTATAAATGCGGTAGAAGCACATCATGAAGATGTTGAACCACAAACATTAGAAGCCGTTTTGGTACAAGCTGCTGATGCAATTTCTGCATCACGCCCAGGTGCAAGAAGAGAAACATTAGAAGCATATATCAAGAGACTTGAAAAATTAGAGGAAATAGCAGACTCATTTGAAGGAGTTGACAAATCTTATGCTATACAAGCTGGCCGTGAAATCAGAATAATTGTTAAACCTGAAAAGATATCAGAAGCAAATATGACAATAATGGCTAGAAATGTTGCAAAGAGAGTAGAAGATGAAATGGATTATCCAGGACAAATAAAAGTAAATGTTATAAGAGAATCACGAGCAATTGAGTATGCAAAATAAAGTTAAAGCAACTAACAGGTATATACTTGTTAGTTGCTTTTTGCATATTCAAGATAAATAATATTTGGATATATAAAAATTTAATAAATCAAAATATAATGTGTAACGAAATAAAAAAACTTAGTGTCTTATTTAATAGAAGGGAGTGAGAAAGTGGAAGAACTTTATCAAGAGTATTTTAGCCTTGTATATAATTATCTACGAAGTCTATGTGGGAAAAAAGAAGTTGCAGAAGAACTAACTCAAGAAACATTTTACAAAGCTATCAAGGGAATTAATAAATTCAAGGGAGAAAGTAAAATCAGTACTTGGTTATGCCAGATTGCAAAAAATCTTTGGAGAGATTATCTAAAAAAAGAAAATAAAATAAAAGAAATATCCTATGATGATGAAAATTATATAGATATATTATTAATAGAGGAATCTTACAACGAAAACATAGACGACAGAGAAGACTTGATAAACTTATACAAAGAAATACATAAATTAGATGAAAAAACTAGAGAAGTTTTTTATCTAAGAATGAAAGGAGAGCTTTCATTTAAAGAAATCGGTGAGATTTTGGATAAGAGTGAAGAATGGGCTAGATTAACTTTTTATAGAGGGAAAATAAAATTAAAGGAGGAATTTAAAAATGATTAAAAATGAATGTGAAATCGTAAAAGACCTAATTCCAAATTATGTAGAAGATTTGATAAGTAAAGACACAAGAGAGTTCATGGAAAACCATATAAGCAGTTGTAATAATTGCAAAAAAATATTAGAGGAGATAAAAAAAGAAAAAAATACAGAAGAAAAAAAAGAATCAAAAATAGAAAAAGGTCAAATAGATTATTTAAAGAAGTATAATAGAAAATTAAATATTTTGAAAGTTGTTGCAGGAATACTTATAGCAATCATACTTGTGATATGGTCATTTGCACTTGTAAAATATATTAATTATAGAAAAGATTATAAAATAGGAGAATATAACCACAGCATTATAGAACAATCATACAATAAAATTCAGGAAATAAAAAATTCAAATAACTATATCTATATACATTCATGGAGTGGTACGAATACTCCTACATATAAATCAATTGAATATTATAAAGATGGTAAATCTAAAGAAGAAAACTATGATGGGCATGATGAAATTATATATATAAATTATGAAATAGATATAACGGATAAAGAGTGTTACTTCATACAATATAATCAAGAGAATAATGGTAGAGCGGCAATTGGTAGAGGATATAACTCTATACCAAATACAATGACAGGTTTACCTGGTTACTTGTCTTCTTTTTATGGTTTAGAAATAATAGAATGTGCAGATCTTGAAATTTGGGAAGATAAAGATTTAGACAAGAATTGCTATGTAATAAGAAAAACTATAGATCAATACCAATATGATGAGCTATGGATAGATAAACAAACTATGTTGCCAACAAAAGAGAGAATGAGGAGCTTTAATGATTATACTGAAGATAAATATGAATACAAAGTAGGAGAAGTAAAAGATAGTGATGTAGAAATAGATAGAAGCGAATTTGAAAAAGAAGAATGGCAAAATGCTTATGCTCAAAGAATAATGAAAGAAATACTAGCTAGATATTCTAATAATTAATTTAAAAATGGCGGTTTTGTAAAATAGACTGCCATTTTTTTGCTTATATATACTTGCTTTAAGTCTCGATTTATAGTATTATATTAAAGTAAAAGTTTAGATTAGAAAGGGATGATATAGCAAATGAATATATTAGCAATAGGCGATTTAGTTGGAGAAATAGGGTTAAATAAATTAGTAGAAGAAATAGAAAAAATAAAAAAAGAATATGAAATAGATTTTACAATTGTAAATGGAGAAAATGTTGCAGAAGGTATGGGAATTACTAAAAAGGCATTTGATAAAATAATTAAATGCGGAGCAAATGCAGTAACAATGGGAAACCACACCTGGGGTAAAAAAGAGATATTTACTTTTATAGATGATCCAAAGTTAATAAGACCTGCAAATTATCCAGAAGGAGTTCCTGGAAATGGATATGGGATTTATGAAATCAAGGGCAAAAAAATTGCTGTTATGAATCTTATTGGAAGAACAGAGATAGGAGTACTTTCAGAGAATCCATTTATAAAAGCAGATAAGATACTTCAAGAGATAGAAGGAAAAGCAGATATCATAATCGTTGACTTCCATGCAGAAGCAACAGCAGAAAAGATAGCTATGGGCTATCATTTAGATGGAAGAGCAACAGCAATTTTTGGAACTCATACACATGTACAAACAGCAGATGAAAAAATACTTGAAAAAGGAACAGCATATATAACAGATATAGGAATGACAGGCCCTAAAAAATCTGTTATTGGAATGGATGTAGGAGCTTCTTTAAAAAGATTTATAACAACGTTACCAGAAAAATATAAAATTGCACAAGGAGAAACAATGTTAAATCGGATGTGTATTTGAAATAAATGATGAAACAAATAAAATAATAGATATTAAAAGAATTAATATGTAGAAAATGTCGAAAAACCTTGATTTTTGCGACCGAAACTTCCATTTTTTAGCCAAAAATACTAGACATTATATTTTAAATATAATATAAATAATATTGTTCAAATGAAACAAAAAAATAAATTAGAGGAGGCACAAACAATGGAAGTTTTAAAAATTTCATCAAAATCAAATCCAAATTCAGTGGCAGGAGCAATTGCTGGTTTGGTAAAAGAAAGTAACAAAGCAGAGATGCAAGCAATAGGAGCAGGAGCATTAAATCAGGCAATCAAGGCAGTTGCAATAGCGAGGGGGTTCGTAGCTCCATCTGGGGTAGACCTAGTATGTGTACCAGCTTTTGCAGAGGTCGAAGTCGAAGGCGAGGATAGAACTGGAATTAAAATTCTTGTTGAGTCAAGAAATTAATTATATAATAATAAAAAATCCATTAGCTAAGAGGAGTGGTAAAATGAAAGTAGACACAAAAATCTACTTTCATTTTTTTTCTAACAAGAAATTTCTCTGAAATTCCTAATTTTGTGATGGATGAGATTTTATTATGAGCTCTCTTGTTAGAAAAAATGAAGTATGATATAATCTATGTGATATAAAATAGGAGGAAGAACAAATGGAAGAAGAAAATCTCGTAGAAGGCAGAAATGCTGTAATGGAATTAATTGAAAGTAATAAAGATATAAATAAAATATTTGTACAAGCTGGAGAAAAGCATGGCTCAATAATGAAAATTATATCAAGAGCAAAATCTAAAGGGATAGTTGTTGTTGAAGTACAAAAAAGAAAATTAGACGAAATGTCTGTATCACATAATCATCAAGGGATAATTGCAATAACTCCGCCTTTTGAATATGTTGAAGTAGAAGATATATTGGAAGAAGCAAAAAAGAGAAACGAAAATCCATTTATCTTGATATTAGACGGAATAGAAGATGTACATAATCTTGGCTCTATCATAAGAACTGCAGAAACGGCAGGAGTTCATGGAATAATAATTCCAAAAAGGAGAGCAGCTGCTGTAAATGCAACAGTGTATAAAACATCAGCAGGGGCAGTAGAATATATGAAAGTCTCAAGGGTAAACAATATACAAAATACGATTAATTACCTAAAAGAACATGATGTATGGATTTGTGGAACAGACATGGATACAAATACGCTATACAATGAACAAGACTATAAAATGCCTATTGCAATAGTAATTGGTAATGAAGGAAAAGGTATGAGCAGATTAACTAAAGAAAACTGCGATTTTATAGTTAAAATACCTATGAAAGGAAAGATTAATTCATTAAATGCGTCTGTTTCAGCCGGCATCATTATGTATGAAGTGGTAAGAAATAGAGAATAAAGAATTATCTATTTTGGTTACTATGGGCAATATTTAAAAGGTATTGCAAAAATAAATAATAATAGATATAATTACAAATAAGTGGTGATGAAAATTGGAAGAAAATAGTATAATTAGGCCAGAGCTTGAAAGCTTAGAAGAGGAAAGAATAGAAAAATCTTTAAGACCAAAAACTCTTGAAGAATATATAGGTCAAACAAAAGTAAAAGAAAATATGAAAGTATATATAGAAGCTGCAAAAAAAAGAGGAGATGCTCTTGACCATATACTTTTATATGGACCACCAGGACTTGGAAAGACTACACTTTCTAATATTATATCAAATGAAATGAATTCAAATATAAAAATAACATCAGGACCAGCAATAGAAAAGCCAGGCGATTTAGCAGCGATTCTTACAAATCTTGGAGAGTTTGATATTTTATTTATTGATGAAATACATAGGTTAAATAAAAGTGTTGAGGAAATATTATATCCAGCTCTTGAAGATTATACGCTTGACATAATAATCGGAAAAGGCCCTAGCGCAAGAGCTATAAGATTGGACTTACCTAAATTTACGTTAATTGGAGCAACTACTAGAGCAGGTGCTTTGTCTACACCATTAAGAGATAGATTTGGTATAGTTTCAAGACTTGAACTATATAATACTTCTGAACTAGCTACAATAGTAAAAAGATCTGCTAAAATATTAGAAATTAAAATTGATGATACAGCAGCAAACGAAATAGCCAAAAGATCAAGAGGTACACCAAGAATAGCAAATAGAATTTTAAAAAGAGTAAGAGATTATGCCTTAGTTTTAGGAAATGGAAACATTACTCTTGACATTGCAAAAGTTGCTTTAGACAAGCTCGAAATAGATGATCTTGGCTTAGACGAGACAGATAGAAAAATACTAAAAATAATGATAGAAAAATATCAGGGAAGACCAGTAGGAGTTGAAACTATAGCAACAACTATTGGAGAAGAAACTGAAACCGTAGAAGATGTTTATGAACCATATTTAATACAAATAGGATTCATATCTCGTACTTCAAGAGGAAGGATTGTATTACCAGATGCTTATGCACATTTGGGATATGAATATGGAGAAAACAAATGATTAATAGAGATAAACTAAAAAAAATATTAAATAGCAAATATTTTATTCCATGTTTTGTAGTTAGTGTAAATATCATATTCTTGATTATATGCAATATGTTATTTGAATTTAAATATGAAACAGTAGATGATTTTACAATAACAAAAATTATTTCTAAACTTGATGGAACATATAGCATTTATTCTGTATATATACATCCATTTTTAAGTTTTATAATCATGCTATTATATAAAACAGGAATTAATATAAACTGGTATACGATTACAATGCTATTTATGCAGTTTATCTCATTTACGACAATAGGAATTGTTTTGTTAAACAAAGATAAAAAAATAGGCACTATATTTTATTTAATAACTATAAGTGTATTTTATACAAAGGTACTAATTATTATTAATTACACAAGTGTTGCTACAATAACGATACTTGCAGGAATTGTCGCTATATTGTATTACCTTGAAAAGAATAGTAAAATAAGCCAAGTAATAGGATTTATACTTATAGCGATAGGAATAATGACAAGGCAACAAACAATTTTGATTGTTTTGCCATTTTACATAATCTATAGTTTGTACTACACTAAAAAGAATAAGAATTATCAAGCATTCAAAATATTATTTATTATACTAATTATATTTGCATTAATATATATCAGCAATTTGATTATATATAAAATAAATCCAGTATATGACCAATATACAGAATTCAATAAAATAAGGACATATTTTTTCGATAAAAATGCAATAGATTATGATAGCCAAAAAGACGCGCTGGAAAAATGCGGATGGAGTTATACAGACTATAATACACTGTATACATATTCATTAGCAGACGAAAATTTTTATACAATAGAAAACTTGCAAAAATTAAAAGAAAACATACATGTTAGTTTTGATGATTTTGAAAGCAGAGTGAATAATGCAATTGTAACAGGTTATCAATTAATTTTAGGAAGATATTCAAGTCTATTAATAGGAATATGTTTGATATTTCTATTATCTATGATAACTAAACAAAATAGAGTACTTACATCAGGATTTTTCGTATTGTTTTTAATATTAAACTGCTTGTTAATATACATGAGGCCAGTCTATAGATTATTGGTCCCACTATACATAGTAGCATTTACTATGATAGCATATATATTAACAATCCCAAATCTAATAGAAAAAAATGAAAAGACAGAAAAAATACTTATTGCTTTAGCCATAATATTATATATTTTTATAGATGGCAACTTTACACGAATGTTTCAAGGTGGATATAGCAAGGATGATTATAAAACAGTAAAAGATGTAATCTCTTATGTAAGTGAGCACAAAGAAAATGCCTATGTATACCCAAATGTACTAGCAAATATTTCAAGAGCTTATTCTGTTTATGAAAAACTTGATGATGATACATTTATAAATCTAAGACATATGAGTGATTGGGATATGTATGATCAAGAATACTATAATTTCAAGGAAAGATATCACATAGACAATATTATTCAAGATTTATACCAAAAGGACAATCTATATCTTATAACAGGTAAGGTAGTCAGCGCAAACATGACAACTTATGAAAATCATATAGAGCTCTTGAAAAAATATATTCAAGAACATTATAATATAGATGTACAGTATGAAATTGTACAAGAATTTTCTGATTCTATAAAAATTTATAAATTGTATCAAGTAAAATAACAAGGAAATGAAAATAGTATGAAAAAAAAGTCATTTATGAAAAATCTTCTAATCTACATAGGATTGATATTATTAGTCAGTGGAAGAATTTTGATAAGAGAATTTAATAATCTTGATGAAATATGGGGATTTAATTTTTCAAGATGTATCGCTGAAGGACTACTACCATATAAAGATTTTAGTATGATATTAACCCCTTGCCTTCCAATGATATCTGGAATATTCCTCAAGATATTTGGAACAGAGCTAATAGTATCAAGATTTCTAGAATGTTTTGAAGTTGCGACTATTTTATTTACAACATATAAAATCTTAGAAAAATTAAATATAAACAAATCAATATCGCTTTTATCAACAATAGGAATATATTTATTATATTCAGATATAATTACCCTTGATTATAATTGGGCTGTTTTACTAATAACATTGCTTACAGTCTATTTTGAAATTAAATTCGCAAACAGAGAATATAGTTTTAAAAGAAACTTTATCCTAGGAATATTGGTACGGATCTGCAATATTATTCAAGCAAACAGTAGGGATAATCTTGTCAATCATTTTTATAGGATATAAAATCCTTGAAATAAATCAAGCTAGTGAAACAAAACAATTTTTAAAAATTTGTACTTCAAGAATGCTAGGAGTTCTAACTCCAGTATTAATATTTATCATATATTTGCTAATAACTAATACATATATGGAATTCATAGATTATGCAATACTTGGAATAGGTACATTTTCAAATTCATCAAGTTATTTAAACTTACTAAGGTCAAGTATGATTTATGAAAGAATCCTTGCAATAACCACACCATTAACTTTAGTTATTATGCTAATAGTATGTACCTTGATTCTAATAAAAAGAAATTTATTTGAGGAAAGCCTGATAAAAAATGTATATATACTCTTGGCATATAGCATTGCAGACATAACTGCTATATATCCAATAGCAGATACTTCACACTTTGCAGTAGGAGCACTTTGTACATTAATATCAAGCATATATCTAGTATATAATTTGATACATGCTTGCTATAAACATATAAAGCATGACAAGCTCATGTTTACTATAAAAACATTTATAGAGGCATTCTCAATACTTATATTTGTTATAAACATTGGATATTCAATGCTTATACTATCAAATTATATAGATAAACTTCAAGATAATCCAAAATTAAAACACTTTAATGGTATTCTGATAGATAAGGATTTGTGCAACAGAATAAATAAAGTTGATGAGTACTTGATTCAAAAAGACCAAGAAGGAAAAACTGTATATATTCTTGATTCAATGTCAGCAATCTTTACAATCCCAATAGATAAGTATTATAAAAACTATGATATGTTTAATCTAGGAAATTTTGGCGGAAAAGGAGAAAACCGGAATAATAGAGGATTTAAAAAATACAGAAAATCTAGTAGTATTTATTAGAAAGGATGGAATACCAAAAAATTGGCAGCATCCACACAAGGTTACTGATTATGCAATAGAAAACTTTAAAAAGATAGATGAAATAGATATATATGATGTATATGAAAAATAGAAAGGAATAAAATTATGAAATTATTATTACATACTTGTTGTGCACCTTGCAGTGTATACTGTATAGATACTTTAAGAAAAGAAGAAATTGAACCAACTGTGTATTGGTATAATCCAAACATACATCCATACATTGAATATAAATCAAGGAGAGACTGCTTGAAAGAATATACAAAATCCATAAATGTAAAAGCAATATTTCAAGAAGATTATGGACTAAGAGAATTCTGTAAGAATGTAATAGATGATCTTGATAACAGATGTGTAAACTATTGCTATAAAATAAGATTAGAACAAACAGCAAAATATGCAAAAGAAAATGGATATGATGCAATAAGCACTACTCTTTTAGTAAGTCCATACCAAAAGCATGAGGAGCTAAAAAGGGAAGGCCAAGAAATTGCAAAAAAATATGGACTTGAATTTGTATATAGAGATTTTAGAGTTGGATTTAGGGAAGGACAAGCAAAAGCACGAGAATTAGGACTATATATGCAAAAATATTGTGGATGTATATTTTCAGAGGAGGATAGGTACAAAAAACAAATTGAAAAAGATATTCAAATTAACAAATAAATTTTATTTTTAGAAGAAGAAGGGGTTATAAAATGGAACAAGTAAAAGAAAAGACTGATTGCAAAGAAATGGTTAGTATAAACACAGAAAAACAAGAAAAAACTAAAAGGATTAAATACATAGATATTGCAAGAGGAATAGCTATATTATCAGTAATAATAGGACATGTATGTAGTAATAAGAACGGATGGGTGAGAGCAATGCTCTATTCATTTCACCTTATTTATCATAGTAAGTGGTATGTTCTATCGAGAAAAAAGCTTTGGAAAAACTATAAAAAATATACTTTTAAAATTGATATTACCTTATGCAATATGTGTATTGGTTGTAGACCTATTAGGATGCACTGACATACATTCACTAGGAAAATGCTTGACAAATTGGATAGGACAAATTTCTTATTCATTTATATTCATTGGAAAAATACCATACCCTAAAGACGTAATGAACGTAGGCGCATTATGGTTTTTCCCATTCCTAGCAGCAGTAAAATTAATATTTGTATTATTAAAGAAAATATCAAAAAATGACCCAATAAAATTATTCTTCCTAGTTTCATTGGTTTCATATATAGGTTATGTATTAA
This sequence comes from uncultured Clostridia bacterium, assembly GCA_947624905.1. Classification (GTDB taxonomy): domain Bacteria; phylum Bacillota; class Clostridia; order TANB77; family CAG-508; genus JAAWPK01. The sequence continues at coordinate 22,120 of CANQMI010000008.1, read as the reverse complement.
GTACAAATCTATTGTGGCTTCCATTTAGCTTAGATATTGCATTGTTTAGCATTTCATTTTACTACATAGGATATATATTTGGCAAAACAAATATATTACAAAAGATTCTATCAGATAAAAAGATTTTAATCGTAATTTTAATTATTTGGATATTTGGTATAAAAGCTAGTTGGATAGAACTAGCAATAAGGAAATATTATCAAGGACTATTTTCAGTTCTTATGGCTGTTTGTGGAACAATAGTAATATTCAAAGTTTCACAGTTAATAGAAAAATATACAAAGCATTTATCTAATATCCTTGCTTGGTATGGAAAAAATAGTATGTTTATTCTATTATTACATTATTCAGAAAGTGAGTTAGTTAGATATGAAAGAATGTCTCTTTCAAATAATATATACATAAATAAAACAGAAGTAGGCAGTTTAAAAATATTCATAACTACATTGGGAACAATGATTATAGATAGTTCAAAAAAATTAATTGATTACATTAAAGGAAAGATAAAAAATCAAGAAGCATAAGGATAAATTTTTAATTCTATTGAAGTATTTGCTATATTGTGGTATAATACTAGTCGCTTTCAGGACTAAAGAAAGGAATGATCAAGTATGAAAAAATATGATGTAGTGGTAGTAGGAGCAGGCCCAGCAGGTCTATTTGCAGCGTATGAGCTTAAAGACAAAGATAAAAACTTGAATGTTGCAATATTAGAAAAAGGAAAAAGTGTCAAGAATAGGTATTGCCCTATGAATAAAGATAAAAAGAATTGCGTAAACTGTTCACCATGCAATATATTAAGTGGATACGGTGGAGCAGGAACCTTTTCAGATGGAAAACTCAATTTTATACCAAAACTTGGAAAATCAGATTTATTTAAATATATGCCACAATCAGAAGCATATAAGCTAATAGATGAAACAGAGGAAATATTCAATAAATTCAAAATGGATAGTGAAGTATTTCCTTCAAACTTAGAAGAAGCAAAAAAAATAGAAAAGCAAATTGCAATACAAGGTTCAAGATTACTCTTGATCAAACAAAAACATTTAGGAAGTGATCATCTACCTGGTTATATTCAAGATTTTTCTGACTACTTAGCAAAGGAAGGCGTAGAACTATATGACAACACAAATGTAGAAGATATTATAGATCAAGATGGAGAATGTCAAGTAATTTACACGCATGGAGATCAAAAAGAAAGCGTAATGGCTAAAAATGTCATAGTAGCACCAGGAAGAGAAGGAGCAAGATGGACACAAGAATTTGCAGACAAATATAAAATACCATATATGTCTCAAAGCATAGAGATAGGTGTACGTGTTGAAGTTAGAAAAGAAATTCTAAAAGATATTTGTGATGTAATATATGATCCAACAATATTTATAAAAACTGATACCTATGCAGATGAGATAAGAACATTTTGTACAAACCCAGGTGGATTTGTTACAAAAGAAAATTATTATGGATATATATGTGTAAACGGACATTCTTTAAAAGAAATAAAATCAGATAATAGTAACTTTGCATTCATCAGCAAGGTTACACTAACACAGCCAACAACAAATACAAGACAATATGGCGAAAGTATAGCAAGGATAGCAAATGTGTTAGGTGATGGAAAACCAATAATTCAAACATTAAAAGATTTAAGAAGCGGAAGAAGAAGTGAATGGCACCGTATAGATAAAGGATTTATTGAACCTACTCTAAAAGATTGCGTAGCAGGAGACTTAGCATTGATTTTACCACATAGAATAATTACGAATATTTTGGAAGGATTGCAAAAACTAGATAAAATAATACCTGGAGTTAATAATGATGAAACATTATTATACGGACCAGAAATAAAATTCTTTAGCAATGAAATTGAAACTGATAATAAATTTAAACTAAAAGATAAAAACATATACTTCATAGGAGATGGAGCAGGAAAAGCTGGAAACATTGTTACAGCAGCAGCAACAGGATTAGTTGCAGCACGAGATATAATTTCAAGAAGCGAAAATTAGAAAGAGGGAAAGATGAAATTAAATATAGTATTAGTAGAACCTGAGATACCACAAAACACTGGAAATATCGCAAGAACTTGTGCAGCAATAGGAGCAAAATTGCATTTAGTATATCCATTAGGATTTAGCATAACGGAAAAGGCTGTAAAAAGAGCAGGACTTGACTATTGGGATAAGCTTGAAATAGAAGAACACCTAACATTTGAAAAATTTTTAGACAAATATAAACCAGAAGAAAACAATATGTTTTTTGTTACTACAAAGGGAAAACATACATATGTAGAACCAAACTACAAAGATATGGATGAGATATTTATATTGTTCGGAAAAGAAACAAAAGGCTTACCAGAAGATGTACTAAAAAAATATATAGACAAAACAATCAGAATCCCAATGAGAGAAACTTTAAGATCACTCAATTTATCAAATTCGGTTGCAATAGTTGCCTACGATATAATGAGGCAAAAAAATTTTGAAAACTTAGAATCAATAAGCTCATATTTTGATTAAATAAAATAAAACCGAGAGGAAGAAATTTATGTCAAGATTAGTATTAATTGATGGAAACAGCATATTGAATAGAGCATTTTATGGAATAATGGGAAGTAATATGCTAAAAACAGAGGACGGAACCTATACAAATGCCGTGTATGGATTTTTAGCAATTATGTTTAAAATATTGGATAATCTACAGCCTGAATACATGGCAGTAGCATTTGATATGAGAGCTCCAACTTTTAGGCATAAAATGTATACAGAATATAAAGGAACTAGAAAAGGTATGCCAGATGAACTTGCTGAACAAATGCCATTGATTAAAGAAGTTCTAAGAGCCATGAACATTAAAATTATAGAAAAAGAAGGATATGAAGCTGATGACATTTTAGGCACTTTAGCAAAAAAAGCAGGAAGAAAAGGAATAGATGTAACAATTCTTTCAGGAGATAGGGATACATTTCAGTTAGCAACTGATAAAATAACAATAAGAATACCAAGAACAAAAGCTGGAAAAACAGAAGAAGACGACTATGATAGAGAAAAAATAAAAGAAGTCTATGGACTTGAACCAAAAGAACTTATAGAAGTAAAAGGCTTGATGGGGGACAAATCAGACAATATCCCAGGAGTAAGTGGTGTTGGAGAAAAGACTGCTCTAGGCATCATAAAAAAGTATAAAACAATAGATAAATTATATCAAGAAATAGAAGCTGGAAAAGCAGAAGAGATAAAAGGAAAACTAAGAGAAAAACTTATAAACGACAAAGAATCAGCAATGCTTTCAAGAACTCTTGGCACAATAAACACAAAAAGTCCGATAGATCAAAATATAGAAGATTTAAAAGTCCAAGAATGGGATCAAGAAAAGGTATTAGATATCTTTACTAGATTAAGATTTAACAAATACATAGATAAATTTTCTCTAAGAGATGAAAAAAAGGAAGTAAATATACTTGAGGAGATAAAAATCAAGGACAATTCAAGTCAAGAAGAATTAAACAAACTAGTAGAAACAATAAAAGAGAATAAACAACTTATTTATTATTTAAATACTTCACAAGATGGCGCAGAAGAAAAAATACTAAAAAAGAATCTAAGTAGTATGAGCGTAATAATAAACAATGATGTTTATTATATAGATAATATAGCTACAATAAAAAAATACTTTCAAGAAATTTTAGAAGATAAGAATATAAAAAAAATAGGATATAAATTAAAACAAGATTATATAATTTTAAGAGAAAACGATATCAATTTGGACGGATTTGAATTTGATGCAGAAATTGCGGGATATATAATAGATTCTATAAAAAACAAATATGACATAGAAACATTGGCTTTAAGATATTTGAACTTAGAAATCTCAAGATATATAAATCAAGAAAACAAACAAGAACAATTAACATTATTTCAAGATGAAAATAATGGAAGCAAACTTGAAAAAAATAAAAGTTGTATATACATATACTGCATAAATAAATTGTATCCAATAATGATGAAGTTTATAGAAGAACAAGAAGAACTAGAACTATTTAAAAATATTGAAATGCCAACAGCAAGAGTTCTTGCAAAAATGCAGTATAATGGAATGTATATTGAACAAGAAGAATTAATAGAATATGGAAGAAATATAAAATTCGAGATAGAAGAAAAAACAAATAAAATATATAACCTTTGTGGCCAAGAATTTAATATAAATTCTACAAAACAGCTTGGAAAAATTTTATTTGAAGATTTGAAACTTCCAGTCCAAAAGAAGAACAAGAATGGATATTCAACAGATATGGATGTACTCGAAAAACTTAAAGGAGAACATCCAGTCATAGAAGAAATACTGGAATATAGACAACTCGTAAAATTAAATTCAACATATGTAGAAGGAATGCTTCCATATATAAACAAGAAAACAAATAGAATACATTCATATTTCCATCAAACAGTTACAGCAACACGGAAGGATAAGTAGTGCAGAACCAAATCTACAAAACATCCCAACACGATTTGAACTTGGAAAAAATCTAAGAAAAGTATTTAAACCACAAGATGGAAATATATTTATAGATGCAGACTATTCACAAGTAGAACTTAGGATATTTGCTCATATCTCAAAGGACAGTAATATGATAAAAGCTTTCCAAAATGGAGTAGATATTCATAAGGAAGTTGCATCAAAAGTATTCAATAAACCAATAGATGAGGTAACAAAAGAAGAAAGAACAAGTGCAAAAGCAGTAAATTTCGGAATCGTATATGGTATAAGTGATTTTGGACTTGCAGAACAAATAAAAGTAACAAAAAAAGAAGCTAAAGAGTATATAGAAGAGTATCTAAGAAAATACCAAGGCATCAAAAATTATATGGAAGAAATAGACAAAATCGCAAAAGAAAAAGGATATGTCATGACAATCTTTGGAAGAAGAAGAAACATACCAGAATTAAAATCTCAAAACTACATGGTAAGACAATTTGGAAGTAGAGCTGCATTAAATATGCCTATACAAGGAACAGCAGCCGACATAATGAAACTTGCAATGATTGAAGTTGACAAAAAAATAGAAGAATATAAACTCAAGACAAAGATTTTATTACAAGTGCATGATGAATTGCTTTTAGAAGTACCACAAGAAGAAAAAGAACAAGTAACAAAAATGCTAAAAGATGCAATGGAAAATGTCGTGAAACTTTCTGTGCCATTGATTGCAGAAGTATCAGAAGGTTATGACTGGTATTCTTGTAAATAAAACAAGGGAGGAAAATGTTAAAACCGATTAGAAATACATTAATAATATTGTTAATCATAATAATACTTCTTATAGTGATATTTAAAGTATTTGATATATACACAGTAATACTCAAAAGATTTTATCCTGATACATATTCAGAATATGTATATAAATATTCTAAGGAATATCAAGTAGATAGCACATGGATTTTTGCTTTAATAAAAACTGAAAGTAACTTTAATCCAAATGTTGTATCATCAAGTGGGGCAATAGGGCTTATGCAGCTTATGCAGGAGACTGCAGAAGAAGAGGCAAATGAAATAGATATCTCAGATATAGATTTAAAAGATGCAGAAACAAATATAATGCTTGGGACAAAATATTTTTCAAAGCTTGCAAAATACTATGATAATAGCTATTACTTAGCAATGGCAGCATATAATGCAGGAATCGGTACAGTTCAAAAATGGATAGAAAATGGTGTAATAAAAAAAGATGGATCAGACATAGAAAATATACCATATAAAGAAACAAATAATTATGTAAGAAAAATGTTAAAGAATTATAAAATGTATAAGGAGTTATATTAAATGGATTTAGAAAAAATAGAAGAATATCTAAAAAATACACTAACTGAAAAGAGATATGTTCACTCTGTAGGTACAATGAAAAAAGCGAGAGAACTTGCTAAATTATATGGAGAAGATCAAGAAAAGGCAGCTTTTGCAGGATTAGTACATGATATGGCAAAAGAGCTTACAAAACAGCAAATAGATGAATATATAGAAAAATATAATGTATTTGTTGATGATGTAGAAAAAATGAAACCAAGCTTACTTCATGCAAAACTTCGGAGCTATCATGGCAAAAGAAAAGTTTGATGCAGATTTACAAACACAAAATGCAATAGCTTATCATACAACAGGAAATGTAAATATGGACAGGTTTGCTAAAATAATTTATTTGGCAGATAAAATAGAAGAGAATAGAAACTATGATAGTATAGAATATCTAAGAGAACTTGCAAAAGAAGATATAGATCAAGCTATACTTTTTGTACTTGATTTTACAATAGAGAAATCTATTAAAAATTCAGGGCCTATCCACCCAGATACGATAGAGTTAAGAAATAATATGTTAAAAATTTCTACATAAAATTTCACTAAACACTTGACATTCTAAGATAATTGTATTAAAATATTGTAGTATTATGATAAAATATACTTGTAATATGTGTTAAATCCCGGTAAACATATATTAAGAGGCATATTTGATTTAAATAAAACCAGAATGGAGGAAATGAATTAGCCATGAATAATACAACTTATAGTGTAAAAAAAGATGAAATTGTTAGAAAATGGTATATAATCGACGCTGAAGGAAAACCTTTAGGAAGAGTTGCAACAGAAGCTGCAAGATTACTTAGAGGAAAACACAAACCAACTTTTACACCAAATATGGATGTAGGAGATCACGTAATAATTATTAATTGCAGTAAAGCTATTTTAACAGGTAATAAAATTAATCAAAAAGTATATAGACATCATTCAGGATATATTGGAGGAATGAGAGAAGTATCTGCAAAAGATATGCTTACAAACAACCCAGGAAAAGCAATGATGCTTGCTGTAAAAGGAATGCTTCCACATAATAGTTTAGGAAGACAAACTCTTAAAAAATTGAGAGTATATGCAGGAAGTAATCACGAAAATATAGCACAAAAACCAGAAGTATGGGAATTTTAAAGGAGGAAAATTAAATGCCTAAAGCAAAATCAGATAAAATAATGTTTTATGGTACAGGAAGAAGAAAAAGCTCTATAGCTAGAGTTAGAATAGTACCAGGTACAGGAAAAATTACTATTAACTCAAAAGATATAGATGAATATTTAAATCTAGAAACTTTAAAAGTAATAGTTAGACAACCACTAGTTGCAACAGATACTTTGAATAAATATGATGTAATTTGTAAAGTAACAGGTGGAGGATTCTCAGGCCAAGCAGGAGCAATTCGCCATGGATTATCAAGAGCTTTAAATGAGGCTAACAGTGAATATAGACCATTACTTAAATCAAAAGGATTCTTGACAAGAGATTCAAGAATGAAAGAAAGAAAGAAATATGGTCTTAAAAAATCAAGAAAAGCACCACAATTTAGTAAGAGATAATTACAAACACTTTTGGGTAAAAAACTCAAAAAGTATAAAAGAAGCAGTAATCATTGGTATTACTGCTTTTTGTTATCTATAAATTAAATTTAACAAAAAATAATATGGAAGAGGAGCTCAAGTAGAGCTCCTCTTATCAGTTTATGAAATTACTCTAAATAGGAAGTCCTGCGCCACCATACACAAAGATGGTGTTGGTGAATCGAGGTGAAGACGTCCTATGCAACTTGATTCTTGATTCCGTATTTTTCAGCTTGACAGTAGTGGCAGCAGAGACTTTGCGTTTCAAACTGCCCCTGTGGGAGTTATTTCTGTAGGGTTCACTCATCTGAACATCCACGTAAATGGGAGTGAGAGGATAAACCATTACAGATTTAAAGGCAGTAGCATCTTGTACTTGATGGAAACGATCCTGTCTCCATGCCACTTCCTGCTTTTGAAGTTGACTCATACGGTTTTCAAGGATAGCCTTGTGAGAAGATGAATAGCTATAATATTTCCGATTGGGAGAATGAGTTCTAGTCACAGTTTTCTTGATGGATGTAAAACCATCAAGATCTTCTCCGATAACGCTTATAAGTGCAGTATCTGGATAAGTTCCTGGAGCATTAGAAAATAACTTTCGCATAAAAGCAACTTCTTTTGCTTTCAGAACTGCACAAGTTTTGTACACATGCTTCTTATCCTTGATGTAGTTGTTTTTAATGCGATTAGCACGCTTACTACGATCCTTCACATAGGCATCCGTATCAGCAAAATCAATATCTTCTACCAAGTATTTATCCTCATCAGTAAAATCAATGATGTTAGGATTATGCTGAGTAAAAGCAATATCAACTTCAGCATCACGGATGCTATTATGCAACTTTAGCGGATTAGAAGTCCAATCAAGATAGAATTCCCAGTCTTGAACCGTACCGTGGAGGATACATGCAATAAGAGCTCTGAAATCTTCAGCGTCTCCGACATATTGCAAATTATCTTCTGGATAGTGCAGGTTAGGATTATACATCTCAAAGGATAGACTGACTTCGTTCTCACGTACATTTTCGGGAATACTAAAGGGCACAGAAGACCACATGTGATAATCTACCCAGTCATCATAGGTTCCGTAAAGTTCACAGGCCCTGAGTGCAAGGAAATCTTCCTCTGTAAGGTCAGGCAAGAGTTTGCCAAATCTGCTCTGTAATCTACAAAATTTATAGTCATGATATTCGTAGATATGGAGCTTGGCTACAATAAGAAAGAAATCCTTGTGTAACCGTGACAAAACACGCATGCCATTTCCACTTGACATTCTAAATTCCTCCTTTAGAATAATTTTATATAAAGGGTAAAAAAGTACCCTTATATAATAAAAGAATGTAGAAAAAATTATATCACAGATTATGGCAACTAGTCAAGAATTATTGCTTTTTCATTTTAGGTTTTGAGATTAAAGAAGCAATGTATCCAAAGAATACGGCAGCAGAAATACCACCAGCTGCAGCTTTAATTCCACCAGTAAAAGCACCAAGAAGACCTGATTCAGAAACGCCTTTAATTGCACCTTTAGCTAAATTGTAACCAAATCCTGTAATTGGAACAGTTGCACCGAGCCCCTGCAAAATCAACAAGGTATTTATAGATACCAAGACCACCTAAAATAGCACCTAGAGTAACAAAAAGAACAAGAATTCTTGCAGATGTTATTTTAGTTTTATCAATTAATATTTGACCAATCACACATATAAGTCCACCAACAACGAAACACCAAACATAATCCATAATTTCTAAGCTATTTAAAAAATCATTCATGCGTTTTCACCTCCTAAAATTCAATTGAAGCAGCATGAGCAATTCCAGGAATACTTTCACCTTGCTGAGAAGTAGTAGAGTTTGTTAAAGCACCTGTTGCGATAAATAATATCTTATGATATTTTTTATTTTTTAACATGTTGTATAGGTATCCAGAAAAAACTGTAGCACAACATGCACAACCACTACCACCAGAATGAGTGTCTTGAGTTTTTTGATCAAATATCAATACGCCACAATCGTTATAGTTTGATTTTACATTATATCCATAAGTTTCAAGCATTTCAGTAACTATTTCTTTTCCAATATGTCCTAAATCACCGCTAATTATAGCGTCATAGTAACTAGGATTTCTTCCGGTATCTTGAAAATGAGTAAGAATAGTATCAACAGCTGCAGGAGCCATAGCAGCTCCCATGTTATTTGCATCTTTTATGCCTTTATCAACAATTTTGCCGGGCAGTAACACAGTCTACTGAAGGACCAACACCAGAAGATGAGATAATAGAAGCTCCTGAACCTGTAACGGTCCATTGAGAAGAAGGAGGCCTTTGATTTCCAAGTTCAAGTGGAAACCTAAATTGCTTTTCTGCACTACAAAAGTGGCTTGAGGCTGCGAAGAGTACATTTTTTGCAGCACCAGCATCAGCAAGAATGCTTGATAAAATCATCCCTTCGACAAATGTAGAACAAGCACCAAAGATTCCGAAAAAAGGGATACCGAGCTCACGTAAACCGAAACTTGAAGAAATACATTGATTAAGCAGATCACCTGCAAAACAAAAGTCAAGATCACTTGGTGCAAGTCCTGCCTTACTGATTACCAAGTCTACGGTTTGTTTTATAATTTTACTTTCAGCTTTTTCCCAAGTTTCTTCTCCCCAAAATTCATCTTGTAGAAGAGTATCAAAATATTTAGCAAGAGGACCTTGTGCTTCTTTAGGACCTACGATAGAAGCTGTTTCAATTATTTTTGGTGGATTATCAAATTTAATGGTTTGTTTTCCTAATTTTTGCATATTATCATTCCTTTCTCAAACTTTGTTTGAAATATCAACTTGATAGAAAGAATGGTTTATCAAACTAAAGTGATACTTTGAGTATTAAAAATAAGATAAACAATTCCAACTAAGATAGATGCTGAAATACCATAAACAAGGACTGGGCCTGCAACAGTAAACATCTTAGATCCAACACCCATTATATAACCTTCAGATTTATACTCCATAGCTGGTGAAACAATAGAGTTAGAAAAACCAGTAATAGGCACGATAGAACCTGCTCCTGCAAATTTTCCAATTCTATTAAATAAATTTAATCCAGTTAAAAATGCACTGATTCCAATTAAAATAATGGCAACTATACTACCAGAAGTTTCTTCATTAAAACCTCTGAACTTACAAAAATCTGAAATTATTTGGCCAATAGAACAAATTAGCCCACCAACCCAAAAAGCGTTAAAGCAATTCTTTAGAATGGGCGAATTGGGTGTTTTCTTATCTACATACTTTTGATATTGTTGATTAGTTTCTATTTTATCCATAAGTACATCATTCCTTTCGCATATAAAATTAATCTTCTCTGTCTCTATCAATATTAAATACTAAATCTAGATCTACAATGTATTCAGTAATTTTTTTACCTGAAATATTTGCTCTTTGTTCTAAGATTTTAACAGAAGTTAAATAATCGATAGTCTTAGAAGCTTCTCCTATTGTTTGCACAATAGCATCTTTCCAAGAAACTGTGGAAGTGCCAGTAACTAATAAATGTTTCTGAGTCATAAAATCCTCCTTTCTTCCAATAGAAGTAAATTTTGCATAAAAATATCTGTTAACTATTATTAACAATTAATCAAAAATTATACAAATGCAGGGAATAAATTTATATGTGAAAGATAACGCAATTTCTATTTTTATGATATTATCAAAATGAGTAGAAAAAAACTTGAAAATATAAATGCCTTTTGTTATAATAAAGAAAAATATGAAAGAGTTTGTAAATATGGAAGATTTAATAACAATAGTTATACCTATATATAAAGTTCAAGAATATCTTGAAAAATGTTTGAATAGCGTTATATGTCAAACTTATACTAATCTTGAAATAATATTAGTAGATGATGGATCGCCTGATAATTGCGGGCAAATTTGTGATGATTATGCTAAAAAAGATTCAAGAATAAAAGTAATCCACAAAGAAAACGGAGGACTGTCAGACGCAAGAAATGCAGGCATAAAAAATGCAACTGGAAAGTATATAACGTTTGTTGATTCAGACGATTACATCACAGAAGACTATGTAGAGTATTTATATAATTTGATAAAAAAGAATGATTCAAAACTCTCAATATGCGGGATAAAAACAGTATGGAAAAATGACAAGAAGTGCGAAAACGAAAAAGAAAGAATAGAGTGTTTGAATTCACAAGAAGTATTTGAAAGAATGCTATTTGCAAAAGGAATAGAAGTTGCAGCCTATGGAAAATTATATTTGACAGAGCTATGGAAAGAATATGAATTTCCAGTTGGAAAAGTCTATGAAGATACAGCTGTAATATATAAGCTAATAGAAAAAGCACAAAAAATCACTTATGGAACTAAAAACTGCTATTACTATGTTGCAAGAGTTGGTTCTATATCAAAGCAACAACAATTTAACAAAAATGAAGAAGACTACATAAAACACACAAAGGAAATGCTTGACTTTATAAAAGAAAGATACCCTGAATTAGAAAAAGCTGTTCAGAGATTTTATGTATATTCAAAATTCAGAATTCTCAGAATTTTAATATTTACTGAACCAAGAAATAAAAAAATGGAAGAAGATGTTATTTCAGAAATCAAAAAAAATCAACGTGATGTATTATCTTGTAAAAATACGCCCGCTAGAGATAAAATAGCGATTATTTTACTTGACATGGGATTGCCAATATTTAAATTTTTTTGGCGTATATATAGAAAATTTACAGGAAGAATTTAGATTGTATTGAAATGAGGGAAAAATATGCTAAAAAAGATAGAAAAGACTCACCTGTATTATATAAGTCTTGTATTGCTGATTTTTAAAATTTATTACTCAACATCACAAATATTCCAAATACCAAATATACTAAGCAAAACAATAACATTTACAATAATTATACTGTTACTTGGAAAAATATATTTAGAGAAATATACGCTGAAACAGTGGAAATATATAGTATTAATTATTCTTGTTGCAGGATATACTTCAATAAGGATAAATGAGTATAATATTATATTAACTACACTAATGATTATTGGAATCAAAAATGTTGACCTAAAGAAGATATTAAAAGTAATCTTATATTCAAATATAGTTATGATATCTCTGCACATAGTAATATACATTATATTTTTATATGTAAATCCAGATTTTATAATTTTTTACTACGCAAAAGATGGAACAGTAAGACATAGTTTCATGTTAGGACATCCAAACTATGTATCACTAATCATAATATCAACTTACCTAGATTATGAATATCTAACATACTATGATAAAAAGAATAAAATGCAATATATAATAGGTATACTGATAATGATACTATTAGGATTCACTACAAGAAGCAGAACAGCAATGCTTATGATAGGATTGATAATGGGATTATTTTTTGTTGCAAAATTAAATATCAAGAAAGAATTTAAAACTAAGACATTACAAAAAATAAGTAAATATATCTTTGCTACAATCGCATTAGTAACATTCTTTTCGTTATGCTTGGGAAGCGGAGAATATACAGTAATAGATAAAAAAATAGATAACATCATAAGTGGAAGAATATGGTACATGGAAAAAGGATTTATTTTAAATAGGATGACTATACTAGGTCAAGGAATACCATATGAAAACCAAGGGATAGTATTAGACAACTTATATGGTAAATCCGTAATTAATTATGGAGTAGTATACTTATTTGTATTATCATTGCTATTTATAGAGAACAATAAAAACATGGAAGACAGAGATAATATTGCTATGATTATATTTGCAATATACAGTATATCAGAAGCATTGATGACAAACACAACTTTGGCAATACCTTTACTAATTTTAGGAGACTGTATATTTAATAGGAGTATAGAAAATGGAAACAAAGAAAGAAAACTTAGTGACATTATTAGTGCTAGTATACAATACAGAAAACTACATAAAAAGGTGCTTGGATAGTGTAATTAAACAAACGTACAAAGAATTAGAGATAATTCTCATAGATGATGGATCAGAAGATAGTTCTGGTAAGATTTGTGATGAATATGCAGAGAAAGACAAAAGAATAAAAGTAGTACACAGACAAAACCAAGGAATATCACTTGAAAGAAATTTTGGTATTAGTATAGCAAAGGGAAAATATATAGGATTTGTAGATACAGATGATTATATAGAACCATCAATGATAGAAAAACTAGTAGAAAGTATCGAAAAAAATAATACCGATATATCAATATGCAATTATTATCCTAATAACAAAACTAACCTTGAAGAATTATTTACATCAAGAAAAGCAATGACATACATCATGAACAAAAAATATTTTAGAGGATATACTTGGAATAAACTTTACAAAACAGAAATGATGAGAAAATTATTATTCGACAAAACAATATTTATGGCAGAGGATCTATTATTTAACTGTGAATATTTACTTGAATCTGAGAAATGTTCATATATAAACGAAAAGCTCTATCATTATAATATTAATAATAATAGTATAAGTAATTCTAAGATAAGTGAAAAATATTTAACGATTTTGGATATGTATGATAAGCTGAAAAAAATATATCAAGATAATAATATAGATTATCTACCGTATCTGTATATCGACAATTTTAAAGTATGTTGTGATATAATTTATAGAAATAGTCTTATAGAGGACAAGCTTGACATAAAAAGAGTCTATGAAATAAAAGAAGAGTTATTTAAAAAAATAATGAAATCTCAAGATATCAAGTTAATTAAAAAAATCGAAGTATATATATATGGCACAATGCCGATTTTAATTGGAAGAGCGAGAAAAATCAAAGAAAATTGGAGAATAAAGCATTATGGATGATTTAATTTCTATTATTATTCCAGTATATAGAGTAGAAAAATATCTTGAAGAATGTCTGAATAGTGTTATTAATCAAACTTATGCGAATCTTGAAATTATCTTGATAGATGATGGATCACCTGATAGATGTGGACAAATCTGTGATGAATATGCAAAAAAAGATGAGAGAATAGAAGTAATACATCAAGAAAATCAAGGAGTTTCAAATGCTAGAAATCATGGAATTGAAATGGCAAAAGGAAAGTACATAACATTTATCGATTCAGATGATTACCTTGAACAAGACTATATCAAATATTTATATGATGAAATAACAAAATTTAATGCAGATATAAGTATATGTGGAACGATTGATATAGATGAAAAAAATAATATCTTGAAAAGAAGTAAAAAGTTTGAAAAAACATTAAATTTACAAGATGCAATAAAAGAAATGCTCAAGGAAAAATACTATAACAGCGTTATTTGGGCAAAAATGTATCAAGCTGAGCTTGCAAAGAAAGCAAAATTTAATCAAAATCTTAGAATTGCGGAAGACCTTGATTATATATATAAAATCCTTGGGATGTCAAAAGTCGTAAGAGTTAATACTGGGACATGCTTATACTACTATAGATCAAGAGATGATAGTGCAACAACTAATGTATATAACGAAAACTGGGAAAAAGAAATCGAAATAAATAAAAAGATTATTAATGATTGCGAAAAAAACTTGAAATCAATTGAACTATATGCTATAAGAAGATATATGAGAATTAACTACACTTGTATGATGAAAATTTTGAGAAATAACCAGAATGATGAGCAATATAAAATATTACAAAAAAACGTTATGGAATATTTATGGAAGTACATTTTTAGTTTTAAAATCTCTATAGTAGAAAAATTTAAATTAATATGTGCTATCTATTGTAAAAATATTACAAAATCCTTGATAAAGGTATTAAAAAAATAAAAGGTGATAAACAATGGAAACAGAAGGAAAAAAAGAAATAACATTGGAAGAACAAAAAAATATACAATTGGAGTTGTTAGGTGAATTCAAAAAAATATGTGATAATAATAATTTGAACTACTTTCTTGGTGGAGGAACTTTGCTAGGAGCTATAAGGCATAAGGGCTATATTCCTTGGGATGATGATATAGACGTAATGATGCCAAGAAAAGATTATCAAGTATTACTTGAAATTTTTAATCAAAACTGTAAAAATAATCATAAACTCTTGACTTATGAAAATACAAAAGGCTACTACTATTCATTTGCAAAAATTGTAAATACAGATACACGTTTAGAAGAGGGTGGACTTAGAGTAATTGATGATATGGGAATATATATAGATGTATTTCCAATAGATTTTTTGCCAGATGATGAGAAAAAGACGAAAAGAATATTTGTAAAATACAGTATATTATATAAGTTTATATTAATGTACAAACATACTAATATTTCTGAAGTTACATCAAGCAAGGCAAAACTACTTATAAAAAAAGTAATTGCATATCTAATAGTTAAACTTAAATTAACAAAAAAGATATCAGAAAAACTAGATAAAATTTCAATAAAGTATAATAACACAGGTAAAGTTGCGTGTATAAGCGGAAGATATGCTGAAAAAGAAATAATGCCAGAATTACATATACAAAATTATAAATTAGCAGAATTTGAAGGAGAAAAATATAAAATACCAACAGATTATGACGAATATTTGACTAAACATTATGGAAACTATATGGAGCTACCACCAGAAGAAAAAAGAAAAGCTGAACATAACAATGTAGCATACTGGAGATAATTTATAGGAAGAAAGGAATATAAAGATGAAGACTCAATATATATATCTAAATTATGAATTTGCAGAAAATGTAAATCTATTTGCAGATATTGAGAAATTTGAAAATGCCAAGTGTATAACGTTTAAAAAGAAAGAATGTAAAAACATCTTGACAAAAGCAATTAGGAAAATACATTTAAGTGAAAAAATAAATAAAATTGCACATTTCCCATTCAGAACAATGTGGTATGGAGATTTAAGAAAACTAAAAATAGAACCTGATCAAAACTATGTAATTATCTTGCAAGCAGTAATTTTTTGGGAAGTTCCATTCTCACTTATCAAGAGACTTGCAAAGTATAAAAATGTGAAATTAGCCCTCATCCTTATGGATACGGTCAAAGTAAATTCACCAGCAGGAGAAATAATAGAAAAATATCGTAATAATAAAATTTGGGACTATATATTTACATTTGACTTAGAAGATTCAAAAAAATATGGATATTACTATTTGAATGAACATTACTATCCATGGTATGTAATAGAGGAAGCAGAAAAAGCAGACAAAATAGAAACAGACGCCTATTTCTTAGGGGCTCTAAAACATGGAAGAACTACTGAAATAGTAGACCTTTATAAAAAATTTAGAGAAAACAATGTTAATGTAAGATTTGATGTTGTAGAAAATCAAGGAAGAACACTAGACTATAGCGATCAGGGCTTTAATATGCTTCAAAAAAAGAAAAGCTATCAAGATGTTTTAAAAGAAGTACAAAAAACTAATTGCATTATAGAATTTGTACAAAAAGGACAAAAATCACAAACACTCAGATACTTTGAATCAGTATGCTTTAATAAAAAATTACTAACAAATAATCCTAATGTAAAAAATCTGAAATTTTATAACGAAAAATATATGAAGATTTTTAATACATTTGATGATATTGATTTTGAATGGGTGAAAAAAAGAGAAGATATAGATTATAAATACAATGGGGAATTTTCATCATTACACTTTATTGAGGAACTTGATAAATTACAAAATAAAAGGAATGATTAAAATATGAATATTGCTATTATATTTGCTGGCGGTGTAGGAAAGAGAATGGGGAAAACGGACAAGCCAAAACAATTTATGGAGATATACGGTAAGCCAATCATAATACATACATTGGAAGTCTTCGAAAAAAATAAAAACATTGATGGAATCATTGTGGCATCAAAAGAAGAATGGATAGGATATTTGGAAGACTTGTTAAAACAATACAACATAAAAAAGGTCGTAAAAGTAGTACCTGGTGGAGAAACAGGACAAATGTCCATCTTTAACGGAATCAAATGTGCTCATGAAATGTATGATGACAATTCTACTATAGTCTTGATACATGATGGAGTTAGGCCGTTTATAAATGATGAATTAATAGATACAAATATAGAAAATGTCAAGGAAAAGGGAAGCAGCATATCTTGTGTATTCTCAACAGAAACAGAAGTATTAATAGATCAAGATAAAAATATCAAGAATGTAATAAAAAGGGACGAATCACTTATAGCAAAAGCACCACAAAGTTTTTATTTGAAAGATGTATATGAAACACATATAAAAGCTCAAAAAGATGGATTAACAGATTCAATAGATACATGTACATTAATGAACCAATACGGAAAACCATTATCAGTTGTTCTAACAGACTACGATAATATAAAAATTACTACTATAAAAGACATTGCGCTTGCAGAATCAATATATAAAAGAAGAAATAATTTATAGGAGAATGATATGTATAAAAATCAGATTATACAAAATGATTTAAAAAATATACTTGAACAAAATATAAAATTTGAAAGATTATATAATAAGACGATATTAATTACAGGTGCAAATGGCATGATTGCTTCATATTATATGTATACATTTATGTATTTAAATGATACAAAAAATGCTAATATAAAAATATACGCATTAGTAAGAAGCCTAGACAAATTAGAAAATAATACAGAATTTTCTAAAAGAAAAGATATAATCCCGATAGTTCAAGATGTGTGTGAACCAATAAATATACCAGAAAAAATAGACTATATAATACATATGGCAAGCTCGGCAAATCCAAAAACAATCACTCAAGATCCAGTAGGAATCATAAAAGCAAATGTATGTGGAACATTAAATATATTAGAGCTTGCAAGGAAAAATAACTCAGAAATACTTTTTACTTCTACAAGAGAAATATATGGAGATGTAGACAAAAAAGTAGAGAAAATAAAAGAAACAGACATGGGAACACTTGAATGTACAGAAGTGAGATCATGCTATCCAGAAAGTAAAAGACTAGCTGAAAATCTAATTGTAAGTTATGCGTATCAGTATAATGTAAAATATAAAATTGTAAGAATAGCGCATACATATGGACCAGGAATGATAATAAAAAATGATGGAAGAATTATGTCGGATTTAATCTCAAACATTGTAAACAAAGAAGACATAGTACTAAAAAGTACAGGAGAGGCAAAAAGAGCATTTTGCTATATCACGGATACCATTTCAGCATTATTAATGATAATGACTGATGAAAAAGCAGAAGACATTTACAATATATCAAATGAAACAGAAGAACTTTCCATCAAAGAATTAGCATTTATGATGAAAGAAATGTATGAAAACATAGATGTGGTATTTAAAATAGAAGAAAATAAAAATTCATATCTTAAATTTTCAAGAATACCACTTGATACAACTAAACTTGAAAAATTGGGATGGAAACCAAAAGTCCCTTTAAGAGAGGGAATAGAAAGAACAGTAGAATATTTTAATTCTATAAAATAATAAATAACTCAAGAGAGGAAACGAAAATGATAAACATATACCAAGATACAAAAGTATATATAGCATGTCCTGCATATGCAAAAACTGGA
This sequence comes from uncultured Clostridia bacterium, assembly GCA_947624905.1. GTDB lineage: Bacteria > Bacillota > Clostridia > TANB77 > CAG-508 > JAAWPK01. The sequence continues at coordinate 3,164 of CANQMI010000008.1, read as the reverse complement.
GGACCTGAATTATTACATCAATTAGCAAACAAACTAAACAATATGGGAATTGATGCTACCATGGCATACTATGGTACAACAGCTAAAAATAAAAATTATAGAAATCCAAACTTCAATATATATACAGATAAATCTATGAGACTAGAAGATATTCAAGATGATGAAAAAAATGTACTAATTATTCCAGAAGTAAGATTGTGGTTTTTAAAGAAGTTTAAAAAAATCAGAAAATGTGTATGGTGGCTAAGCGTTGATGCAGCATTTTTAAATCTAGGGATAGCAAATTGCATAAAAAACTATACATTAATAGGAACATTAAAGATGATAGTAAGAAATAGAATTTCATATTCTATAAATGTAATAAAATTAGCTGATTATCATTTATGCCAGAGCAAATACTCTATGGAATTTTTAAAACAACATGGAGTAAAAGAATATGAATATCTATCAGACTATCTAAATAAAAGCTACATTGAAAATAGAAATAGAAAAGTAGAAAAAGAAGACAATATACTCTATAACCCTAAAAAAGGATATGAATTCACAGAAAAACTAATCAAGAAATCACCAAATCTAAACTGGATTCCTATAATCAACATGACTAATGATCAAGTATTAGACTTATTGACAAGGAGCAAGGTATATGTAGATTTTGGAAATCATCCAGGAAAAGATAGAATTCCAAGAGAAGCAGCAATATGTGGATGCTGTGTAATAACAGGGAAGAGGGGATCTGCAAAGTATTACGAGGATGTACCTCTAAAAGATGAGTTTAAATTTGACGATCAAGAAGAAAATATAGACAAAATACTTGAAAAAATAAATCTTTTTCTAAATAATTATGAGGAGCAAAGCAAATACTTTGATGATTACAGACAAGAAATAATGGGAGAAGAAAGAAAATTCGAGGAAGATATAAGAAAAATATTTAAAATACAATCATAGTAAAGAGGTAAAGATGAAAAAATCATTAACAAAGAATTATATATATAATTTAACCTACGAAATATTGGCCCTAATTATGCCATTGATAACAACACCATACATTTCAAGAATATTAGGGGCAGAGAATATAGGAATATATAGTTACACGACATCAATCACAGCATACTTTATATTATTTGGATCTTTAGGAATAGCAAAATATGGTCAAATGGAAATAGCATATTTGCAAGGAAAATCCGATAAATATAGTAAGACATTTTGGGAAATTGTAATTCTAAGATTCATGACAATGGCAGTTTCAATGTTCATATTTTACTTGACATTTGTTAGAGGATATCAGTATCAAATATATTATACAATTCTATTATTAGAATTATTAGCAAACTGCTTAGATATAGGATGGTTCTTCCAAGGACTTGAAGAATTTAAAAAAATAGTAATAAGAAATATAATTGTCAAAATAGCAAGTGTTATATCAATATTTGTATTTGTAAAAACATCAAATGATTTACACATCTATTTCTGGATATATGCTTTATCAGCATTATTAGGAAATATCTCAATGTGGACATATCTACCTAAATATATCAAGAAAATAGACTTTAGAAAACTTGACATTTTAAAACACATAAGACCAACTATCGGATTATTTATTCCACAAATTGCTATACAAATATATACAGTATTAGACAAAGTAATGATAGGTACAATTATTCCAGATAAATCAGAAGTAGGATATTACGAACAAAGTCAAAAAGTAATAAAAATATTGCTTACAGTAGTAACATCACTTGGAACAGTCATGATACCAAGAATGGCAAATACATTTATAAACGGCGAAAAAGATAAACTACATGAATATATGAAAAAATCATTCACATTTGTATTTCTATTAGCCTTTCCAATAATATTTGGAATAATAAGTGTAGCAAAGAACTTTGTACCTTTATTCTATGGACCTAATTATGATAAAGTTGTAATCTTGATGTCAGTAATAAGTCCAATAGTCTTGATAATCGGATTAAGCAATGTAATAGGCACTCAATATTTACTACCAACAAAAAAACAAAAGGAATTTACAATATCTGTAATAGCGGGAGCTATAGTAAACTTTATAATTAATATGTTATTAATTTGGAAGTTTGAATCAGTAGGAGCGTCAATAGGAACAATAATTGCAGAATCTTGTGTAACAGCTTTTCAATTTTACTTCATAAGGAAAGAATTCGATATAAAAGAAATACTAAAATTAACAAAGAACTATTTAATCTCATCAATTGTAATGTTTGCAATATGTATGATAATAGGCCAAGTAATCAAGGATAGATCACAATGTTTAATAACACAAGTTGTTACTGGAGTCATTACTTATGGAACATGCTTGATAATCCTAAAAGATCAACTTGTATGTACAGTACTAGACAAAATAAAATACAAATTAATGAAGCAATAAAATCGATTATAAGCCGTTAAAAATATATCAATATAAAAGTATATGTAAAATATCAAGAAATACCCCTGAATTTGATTATAAAAATGGGGTATTTTTTTTATGCAAAAATTGACATTTTTTTTGTAAATTTTTTCAAAAAAGTATTGACATGAATAACGCTATATGATATAAATATATACAGAATTGCTATTCTAAAAAAATAAACCATAAGTAAAAAGGGAGGAGATAAAAAAATGGTCAAAAAGAATTTTTTAAAAAGCAGTTTAATAGTCCTTGTAGCATTAGCTATGGTATTACCAGTAATACCTACAATATCATTAGCTGCAACAAGTGATAAACCAATTATTAAATACAGTGCACATATGCAGACATATGGTTGGGGAGATAAATTAAACCCAAACAGCGAATTAACAGCTAAAGATTCTGCTAAAAATTTTGCTGGAGTTACAGGTGAAAGCAAAAGAATGGAAGCTTTAAGCATTAACTTCGGAACAATGAAAGATGTAGTACTTAAATATCGTGCACACGTTCAAGGTATTGGATGGCAAGATTGGACTACAGCAACTCCAAATGGAAGTGCAATAGCTGGAACAACAGGAATGTCAAAAAGAGTTGAAGCTTTACAAATATCTGTAGAAGGATTAACAAATTACAGAATATTGTATCGTGCACATGTTCAAACATATGGCTGGACAAATTGGGTAGATGCAGCAGATCCAAATGCTTTTGCTGGAACAACAGGAGAAAGCAAGAGAATGGAATCATT